>JANMYN010000396.1:0-2928 GCA_031382195.1 Betaproteobacteria bacterium | reverse complement strand
GTCCATGTCCATGCCGACGAACTTGTCCGTCTTGCGGAAGGAAACCAGCCGCTCCTTGAGGATGCGGTAACTTCGGTTGGTCGGGATTACGTAGGTGATCGGCAGCTTGAGATGTGCGTCCGTCCAGAGTGCCTGGATGGTGTACATCGCACTGCCGTTGCCGACGATGGCGACCACCGGGCGGTCGGGAAGCGCAATGCTGATCCCCATCGCGCCGGCCATTGCGAAGCCGATGCCGCCGGAGGCAAGACCGTAAAAACCCTGGTGATCGCGCAACGGCAGATAGTTGAGCAACTGGAACGTCGAGGTCAGTCCTTCCTCGACCACGACGACGTTCTTCGGCAGGGCTTCCGAGAGCCGCATCATCAGCAGCTTCGGGTCCATCGGGCGGACGCTTTCGAGTTTCGCCGTTTCTTCGCAGGCCTTCGCGCGCTTCACGCTCCAGTTGTTCTTCGCGATTTCGGCGAGCCGCGCTGTGGCAGTGGATTTCTGAACCGGAGTCATGCGCGAACGCAGCACCGCATTGAGCGCGCGCAGGGTTTCCCTCACGTTCGCGTTGATCGCAATCTCCGTCGGGTAGTTCTTGCCGAGTTCCCAGGCCCGTTCCGAAATCTGCACGATCGGCATGCCATCGGGCAGCGCATCGATCGGGTTATGCACCGACATGCGCAACACATCCGCGCCGAGGCAGACCAGAAGATCGTGCGGTTGTAGCCAGCCGCGCACCTGCGTCTGGCTGCGCGTGAGTTGTCCAACGAATGCGGGGTGCTCGGACAGGAAGTGTGCGGCGTAGGGCACGGTCTGCTGCCACACGGCCGCGCCCAGAATTTCCGCCAGTTGCGCCGCTTCCTGTAATGCATCTCGAGTGGCGAGTTCGTGGCCGGCAATCAGCACCGGATTGCGCGCCGAGAGCAGGCGATCGGCCAACCGTTCGAGCGCATTGTCCGACGGACGGACTTCGGCGTCGACACGGGTCGGATGGCCGAGATCGAGCGGCGCCTCCGCGTCAAGAATGTCGCCCGGCAGGCTGATGAACACCGGCCCGGTGGGAGGGGTCAGCGCCACTTTTGCGGCACGATGCACGATGCGCGGAAGATCCTGAACGCGTGCGACGTCAACCGCCCATTTCACCATGGGTTGCGCGATCGGCACCAGCGGGTCATACAGCATGGGCTCCATCAAGCCGTGGCCCTGCTCCTGCTGGCCCGCGGTGATCAACACCGGCGAGCCGTAGAACTTCGCGTTGTATAGCGCACCCATCGCATTGCCCAGACCGGGCGCCACATGCACGTTGCAGGCCGCCAGCCTGTTCGAAGCGCGGGCGTAGCCATCGGCCATGCCGACCACCACGGACTCCTGCAGGCCGAGCACATAACTGATCTCCAATTGCTGCGACATCGCCTCCATGATCGCAAGTTCGGTGGTGCCGGGATTGCCGAACAGATGGGTCACGCCCTCCTGTGCCAGCAATTTCGTGAAAGCCGTGCGGCCGGTGATGGCGGGAGGGAGCGGGGAACGATCCATGAAATTCGGTAATTGGTGATTAGTAATTGGTAATTGGCGGGTCTATCGTATTCGCGTGCCGCAGTGCGGACAAGCGCGCGGGCTCATGAAATTCGCCCGGGTCGGGCCGAGTCCGCCGCATTTGTATTCGTTCAGCGTCTGGTAGGGCAGCACGCCACATTTCGGGCAGCGGTAGAGCGTGTTAAGGGCCTGCACGACGCGGGCGATGGTCACTGCGACCAATCCAGCGGTCACCATAGCCGCCATCCAGAATAATTGCACCGGCATGTTCAGGATGCTCACTACGATCGTCATCAACGCGAGCGCCGCGACACAGCCGAACACCATGTGCCGGTTATCTCGCCAGATTTCCGCGCGACGGCGCTCGAAGGTCGTTACCCGGGGTTGATCCACGTGACAAAATTCCGGAATGTCGGGACGCGAAGCTCCCATTGTGCGGCGTCGGCAGAACCTTCTCAAGCCTGCCGAATCGGAGCGGTTTTCGACCAGACCAGCACGTTGGCGAACGATTGATCCCCGGCACTCGATTCGACCTGCGGTTTGAGCCCGAAGTTGTCGAGCATATGCAACCATTGGTCGATGGGCCTGTGATATTGCCTCGGAAGGCCTCGCGCAGTCAGCAGGGAGCCGAAGCGATCGGCAGCCTTGCCGAGATGAAACCGCCAGCCCGCCGAAATGTCCGCCACCCGCAAGACGAGCAAACCGCCACCATGCAGGGATTGCGTGACTCTTTCGAGCAATGAGACCTGGGCATCCTTCTCAAGGTAATGCAAAACGTCGATCAGAACGACGACGTCCGCTTCCGGCAGCGGCGCGTCGCGCAAGTCGGCGGTGAGAATGGTCGCGCGATCACCCAGGGTGAGGTGTGCCCACTGCGCCGCCGTGCGTTGCGATTCGATGCCGTGCAGTTGCAATCCCGAAGGCGGTACAACCCATTCCGCAGGCCAGAGTCCGCGTTCGAATCTTTCGCGCGCCGCCAGCAGCAGCGAAGCGAGGACCGCGTTGCCGCAACCAAGATCCAGTACGCGAGCCCGATCGGGGATGCGCCCCGAACGCAGCAGTGCGATATATACGGGATCGTGCCTGAGCTTGGCGCGGGCAAAATGATAGGCAAAGTGCCCGGCCGCAAGATAAGGTCTGGCCGCGGCATCGACGAGTGCGCCGATTTCCGGATGCATCACAGCATTGCCTGCGGCAACGATACCGGCTTCAGTCCTGCCTCGGCAATTCTGTCCAGCAATACGGGCAGGACCTCGAGAACCATCGCCCGCTGATTGCGGGTCCGGCGATCATGGAGCAGCAGGATGTCGCCTGCCGACAGTTGGCGTGTGAGGCGTTCCAGCACGAGCGCAGGATCGACGGCAACCGTGTCGAAACCGCGCCGGGTCCAGGTGATGTAGCGCA
>JANMYN010000790.1:0-2448 GCA_031382195.1 Betaproteobacteria bacterium | reverse complement strand
GTGGTGGCCGCCCAGAGAATGCCGCCGATGATCCCGAACGCATCGCCGAGCAGGGAAGCAGGCGACGAGGCGAAGCCATCGCCGAATGCGGTCACGATGCCGCCGAATGCCAGCGCGACGCCGATCCACTGCCCCGCATGCAGGCGCTCGCCCGGCACGAACCAGTGCAGGCCAAGCGCCGTCAGGCAGGGCGCTGTGTAGACGAACACCACCATGCGCGATGCGCCGGTGTGAGCGAGTCCGGCGTAAATGAACACGAATTCGCCGGCGAACAGCGCGCCCGCGATGAGTCCGGCCCTCAGCGTGCCGTCGCGGTTGAACAGTGGGATATTGCGTATCCGCGCCCAGATAAGGAGCATGACCGCGGCAAGAATCGACCGCAGTCCGCTCTGCATCACCGGAGAAATATCCGCCGCTGCGAGCTTCGTGGCGACGTTGGTAAATCCCCACACGAAGCAGCACAGCACCATGGTCGCAAAGGCGACGGAATCCAGCGCAACGCGTTTCACGAAAAATATAGAGGAAAGGTGAAAGGTAAAAGAGGAAAGAGGAAAGACGGAAGGTCAAGCGCTCTACCGTACTTACCCTTTTTTCTTTTATCTCTCCTCTTTCCTATTTCCTCTTTCCTCCCAGCGGAGCGGGAAAGCCTAGCCGAACGCGTGCTTCATCGCTTCGCGACAGCGTCCCGCAAGTAGTCGAGTTCTGAGACAATCGTATTCTCAGGTCTGGCGCGCCGGTCGTCCAGAGTGGACGGCCGGCTTGCATTCATGCTGCCGGACTCAAGGAGGAACTCACAGCATGGCCGATGTTGCCGGTTACCGGCGGCCCCATAAAGGCACGCAGCCCGAATATCTTCACCCCGCTTACGTGTCTACGCGCAAGCGTGCGCCGACCAAGCCGCTCGTCGTCTTGCCGCACACGCTGTCGGAAGTGACCGGACCGATATTCGGCTTTGATGACGTCCGGCCGGAAGACAGCGATCTCACGGGGCAGCATGCTGCGGCCCCGCTGGGCGAGCGCATCATTGTCAGCGGCCGCGTCCTTGATGAAAACGAGCACCCGGTACCGAACACTCTGATCGAGATCTGGCAGTGCAATGCCGCGGGGCGTTACCGGCACCAGAACGACAATCACGATGCGCCGCTCGACCCGAACTTTTCCGGCGGCGGTCGCGTGTTGACCGACAAGGAAGGCCGCTACCGATTCGTCTCCATCAAGCCGGGCGCCTATCCGTGGCGCAATCACGCCAACGCCTGGCGACCCGCGCATATCCATCTGTCGCTGTTCGGCCGCGCCTTCCTGACGCGCCTGGTGACGCAGATGTATTTCCCCGGCGATCCGTTGCTGCCCTTCGATCCGATTTTCAACGGCACCGCGCAAGAACGGGCGCGCCACCGTTTGGTGGCCGACTTCGACTGGGATAGCACCGCGCCAGAATTCGCTCTGGGCTATCGTTTCGACATCTTGCTGCGCGGCCGCGACGCCACGCCGATGAAAAATTGAAATGAATCTCTCGGCCACTGCATCGCAGACCATCGGCCCGTTCTTTCGCATCGGCCTGGAAAAGCTCTACGTCGCCGATCTCGCGCCCGGCGCGGCGGCGGGAGAAAAAATCACAATCCATGGGCGCGTGATTGACGGTGATGGCAAACCTGTCAACGATGCCATCATCGAAATCTGGCAGGCGAACGCGCAAGGGAAGTACGCTCATCCCGATGATGCGCAGAAAAAGCCGCTGACGCCGGGCTTCAAGGGATTCGGCCGCGTGCCGACTGACGATAACGGCGCATTTCGCTTCACCACTGTGAAGCCGGGGAGCGTCCCCGGGCCGCACGCAATGCCCCAGGCGCCGCACCTGCTCGTAGCCGTGTTCATGCGCGGACTGCTGATCCACCTGGTGACGCGCATTTACTTTCCGGACGATGCCGACAACGCAAGCGATCCGGTGCTGAACCTTGTCCCCGCAGCGCGGCGGCCTACGCTGATTGCAAAGCCGTCGGGGGACGCGCTGGAATGGAATGTAATCCTGCAGGGCGAGAACGAAACCGTTTTCTTCGACTACTGAACCCTGGACCATTTGTTTAAATCATGACCGCATTGCTCGACCCGTTATTCCGGACCGATGCGATGCGCGAGATTTTTTCCGATCGCGGGCGTCTGCAGGGCATGCTCGATTTCGAAGCGGCGCTTGCGCGGGCTGAAGCACGCCTTGGTGTGAGTCCGAAATCTGCGGCGCCGGCGATCGAGGCCCAATGCCAGGCGACATTGTTCGACATGGAAGCGCTGGCGCGCGCGGCCGCACCGGCCGGCAACACGGCAATTCCAATGGTGAGGGCGCTGACTGAACTGGTCCGGAAGAAGGACAAGCAGGCAGCGGGCTATGTCCACTGGGGGGCGACCAGCCAGGACGCGATGGATACCGGATTGGTATTGCAACTGCGCGACGCG
>JANMYN010000367.1:0-9660 GCA_031382195.1 Betaproteobacteria bacterium | reverse complement strand
CAACATCGCGATGCGCTATCTCCTGCCCAAGCAGGTGAAGAACAACGGACTCAGAGAAGGCGAGATTGCGGTTTCGGAAAGCGCGATTCGCGACATCGTTCGCTATTACACGCGCGAAGCCGGTGTGCGCAATCTGGAGCGTGATATCTCCAAGATCTGCCGCAAGGTAGTGAAATCATTGTTAACCAAGAAACGCGAGACGCGGGTCATGGTATCGGCGCGCAATCTCGACCATTATCTCGGTGTGCGCCGGTTTAGTTTCGGGCTTGCCGAGAAGAACAACCAGGTCGGACAGGTGACCGGACTGGCGTGGACCGAGGTGGGCGGTGAGTTGCTGACCATCGAAACCGTGGTGATGCCTGGCAAAGGCGCCATCCAGCGTACCGGCTCGCTCGGCGACGTCATGAAAGAATCGGTGGAAGCGGCACGCTCCGTGGTCCGTACGCGCGCAGCTCGTCTCGGGGTGAAGGACGACGTGTTTGAGAAAAGCGACATTCACGTACACGTTCCGGAGGGCGCAACGCCCAAGGATGGACCGTCCGCCGGTATCGCGATGACGACGTCGCTGGTGTCGGCGCTCACCGGGATTCCGGTCAGGGCGGATGTCGCGATGACCGGTGAAATCACGTTGCGTGGCGAAGTCCTGGCGATCGGCGGCCTCAAGGAGAAGCTCCTCGCGGCGCATCGCGGCGGCATCAAGACGGTGCTGATTCCGGAAGAGAACGTGAAAGACCTCACTGAGATACCCGATAACGTCAAGAACCGGCTGGAAATCCATCCGGTCAAGTGGATCGACCAGGTGCTGGAGTTGGCGCTCGAGCGCAAACCCGAGCCGTTACCGGAAAAAACCGAGCCCGTTGCGATCCCCAAGGTCGAGTCAAATGAAGCGGTAGGCGCGGTCAAACACTGAACATTTGAAGGCCAACAGACGGGAATGCGACAAGCATTCCCGTTTTTTTCGCGCGACGTTCGCGCTTGTCGATGAATTCGATTGATGGAAAACGCGCTTGACACACGGAATTTTCCCTTGCTATAAAGCACGTCCAGGGATCAACAATTAAAATTTCACGAAATTCCTCTGTCTTCGGCCCGCGGTCTGATACGGATTCCTGTTTTCCCATCAACGAAAAAGCGAAAGGGGATTGTAGTGAACAAATTCGAACTCATTGAGGCCATTGCGAAGTCTGCCGATATTTCGAAGGCAGCTGCCGGTCGTGCGCTCGACGGTGCGGTTGCGGCAATCCGCGCTTCGCTCAAGAAAGGCGGAATGATCACGCTCGTCGGATTCGGTACTTTTTATGTTGGCAAGCGCGCGGCGCGCAGTGGACGCAATCCGCGCACCGGTGCCGCCATCAAGATCAAGGCTGCAAAAGTGCCGAAGTTCCGCGCTGGCAAAGCCCTGAAGGATGCAGTAAACTAGCGCGCTTCGTTAGGCCGCATCGACCAAGTAATTTTGACTGCAGGCTCAGTGCGGGGCGAGAAAACCATGCGGCGCCGGGGTGCAAATTCGCGGCGGCCAAGAATTTGCGGTGCCCGACGGGTGCTTAGCTCAGTTGGTAGAGCGTCGCCCTTACAAGGCGAATGTCGGGGGTTCGAGCCCCTCAGCACCCACCAGCGGAACTGATGTGTAGAACAAGGAGTGGTAGTTCAGTTGGTTAGAATACCGGCCTGTCACGCCGGGGGTCGCGGGTTCGAGTCCCGTCCACTCCGCCAGACCCTGAAAGGCGAACGAGAGTTCGCCTTTTTCATTTTGCAGTCGGAAATTCGGAGCCGCCGCCACATTGCCACGCCGGTTCGGGCATACTCTCGCCTCCGCGTATTCCTTGGATACTGGATAAGAACATGTACGATTTTGTATACAAGCACAAACGCTGGCTGCAGATTGCGCTGCTGGTCGTCATAGTCCCGCCGTTCGCGCTATTCGGCATCGATTTCTATTTCCGCAACACCGATACCGGAGGCGCGCTGGCCAGGATCGGCGACGCACGCATATCCGAGGTCGAATTTTCCCGGGCGTTACGCCAGGCGCAGGAAAAAATGCGCGAGATGATGCGTAATAATCCGGATCCGTCGATGCTCAACAGCCCGCAACTCAAGGACTCGGTGCTCAACGAACTGATTGAGCGCAAGGTCACACTGTCGCATGTGGCGAAAGCAGGCATGACAATTTCGGATGCCGAGTTGCAGAAGATGATCGCTGCCGTCGAAGCATTCCACGACCAATCGGGCAAATTCTCGCGCGAGCGCTATCGGCAGTTGTTGCAAGGACAAGGTCTTACCCCGGCGACGTTCGAATACCAGGTGCGCTCGAATATCATGCTTGAGCAGGTGCGCGCCATATATTCGGGCTCCGCATTCATTCCGGATTCGGTTGCGGATCGCTTGCTCAAAATCCGCGAACAGGAGCGGGAGGTCAGTCAGGTTGTATTCAACCCGGCAGATTACCGCAAGCAGGTGAAAATCTCCGATACGGACGTCGAGACATACTACACGGAGCACAAGGGTGAGTTCCTGCTTCCCGAGCGCGTGAAGGTCGAATTTGTGGTGCTGTCTCTGGAAGCATTTCAACGCAACGTCCAGGTCAGCGACGAAGAAATCAAGAAGTTCTACCAGGAGAATCAGAGCAGGTTTCAAACACCGGAGGAACGCCGGGCCAGCCACATCCTGATACCCGCAGCGGCGTCTGCCAGCCCCGACGAAAAGGCCAAGGCCAAGGCGCAGGCTGAGGATCTTTTCAAACAACTGAAGGCGAATCCGAAGAAATTCGGCGAATTCGCCGCACAGTATTCCAAGGACCCGGGATCGGCAGAAAAGGGCGGCGATCTCGGATTCTTCGGGCGAGGCCTGATGGTCAAGCCCTTCGACGACGCCGCTTTCTCGATGAAGGTCGGCGACATCACCGGGCCGGTAGAGACGCAGTACGGTTATCACATCATCCGCCTCGATGCGATCAAGGCAATGAAACCTACAGCGCAAGAGGCGGTGAGGGCGCAGATCGAGAGCGAAATTCGCAAGCCCAAAGTCGCCAAAGCATTCGCTGAGGCAGCCGAAAATTTCAATAATCTGGTCTACGAGCAATTCGACAGTCTGAAACCTGCGGTGGATGCGCTGAAGCTGACCTTGCAGAAGAGCGACTGGGTGAGCCGTGCCGGAGGCAACCCGAATCCGCTGCTGAACAACGACAAATTGCTGGCGGCGCTGTTCTCCGACGAAGTAATCAAGAACAAGCACAATACGTCGGCAATCGAGGTTCAGCCGAATTTGCTGCTTGCCGCCCGTGTCATCGACCACAAGGCGCCCGAAGAGCTGCCGCTGGACCAGGTGCGCAAGGATATCGTGCAGCATCTCGCAGAGCAGGCGGCGACACAACTCTCGGAAAAAGCGGGTCGTGCGGCGCTCGATAAACTCAAGAAGGGCGAAACAGTCGCGTTATCATGGTCCGCGACGCAATCGGTCACCCTTCAGAAGCGCCAGGGTTTGCACCCTGAAGCTGCACAGGCGGTATTCGGCGCCGACACGGCCAAGCTGCCTGCCTATAGCGGTGTGCCGGTGTCGCAGGGCAGGTTCGTGATCTATCGAATTACCGAGGTCAAGGATGTCGCCGAAGTTAATCCCGAGCAACGCAAGGCGCTGGCAAAACAGTTGACACAGATGATCGGACAGGAACAGTACATCGCCTACCTTGCCAGCCTGCGCGAGCGCGCGGACGTCAAAATAGACAAAAAGAAACTGGAGCAGGGTTCCTGATCGGGGCCGGTAGCCAGAAAGCGCACCTGGCGACCCAGGCTGGCGTGTTTATTCGATTTGACCGACTGCCGTGGTATTGAAGCCCGCGTCGACGTAAGTGATTTCACCGGTGATACCGCTGGCGAGATCGCTGCATAGAAACGCGGCCGTGTTGCCAACTTCATCGATGGTTACGTTGCGGCGCAACGGTGATTGCTTTTCCGCGAGCGACAACAATTTTCCGAAGCTGCCGATGCCGGCGGCGGCCAATGTTTTAATCGGGCCGGCCGAGATGGCGTTGACGCGGATGCCCTTTGGCCCAAGGCTCTGCGCCATGTAGCGCACGTTGGCTTCGAGACTGGCCTTGGCGAGCCCCATAACGTTATAGCTCGGGAAAGAACGTTCCGCGCCCAGATAAGTCAATGTTAGCAGCGCTGCGTTGCGACCCTGCATCATCGGCAGTCCCGCTTTAGCCAGCGCGGCAAAGCTATACGAGCTGATGTCATGAGCAATGCGAAAAGCGTCCCGGGTTACGGAATCCAGATAGTCGCCGGCGAGCGCTTCGCGCGGTGCGAAGGCGATTGAATGAATGATGCCGTCCAGGCCATCCCAATGCTTGTTGAGCTCCGTGAACAACGCATCGATCTCTGCGTCGCTGGCCACGTCGCACGGCAGCACCAATTTGCTGTCGAACTCGGCGGCCAGTCCCACGACGCGATCCTTGACTCGCTCGCCCTGATAACTGAAGGCAAGCTGTGCGCCCTCGCGGCGCATGGCCTTCGCAATACCGTAAGCGATCGAGCGGCTGCTGAGCAAGCCGGTGATCAATATGTTCTTGTTCTGCAGAAATGCCATGGTAGTTTCCCGTGAGAATCCTTTGCATTATAGCGAAACGCCCGACGCGGCCGCTGTTGGCCTGCAAGACGATTAACCGCTGCCGGGGATTCCGCTACACTTGGCCGCAATGAAAGGACTAATAACATTCGCGGTGGTGGCGCTGCCGGCAGTGCTCAGTGGCTGCAGCGGACCATGGAACGATCCCTATCCGGCACAAGAGGCCGGCAAGAACATCCTCTACTCGTCGTTTTCCGAGCGGCCCAAGCATCTCGATCCGGTGCAGTCCTATGCGGAAAACGAGGCCGTATTCACTGCGCAAATTTACATGCCGCCGCTGCAGTATCACTACCTGAAGAGACCTTATGAGCTGACCACACTGACTGCTACCGAAGTGCCCTGGCCAACCTACCACGATGCCTCGGGTGGCCGATTGCCGGAGTCCACACCGGGAAACAAAGTTGCCTATAGCGTCTACGAAATCCACATTCGCCCGGGCATCATGTACCAGCCGCATCCCGCCTTTGCCAAGGACGAGAATGGCAAATATCGCTATCACCAGCTCAAGCGCGAGGACCTGAAAAATATCTACGAGCTGCGCGATTTCAAGTACACCGGCACCCGTGAACTGCTGGCGAGCGACTATGCCTTCCAGATCCGCAGGCTTGCTCATCCGAAACTGCATTCGCCGATTTTCGGCCTGATCAGCGAATACATCGTCGGTCTGAAGGATTACGCCGCGAAGTTGCAGCAGGCAGCCAAATCACCCGCGGCGGATGGTTACCTCGATCTCACACAGTTTCCCCTCGATGGCGTGGAAGTCGTCGACAGCCATACCTATCGCATCAAATTGAAGGGTAAGTATCCGCAATTCGTATACTGGCTCGCGATGCCCTTCTTTTCCCCGATTCCCTGGGAGGCCGAACGCTTCTATTCTCAGCCCGGCATGACGGACGGAAAGAATATATCGCTGGACTGGTATCCGGTCGGGACCGGTCCCTACATGCTCACGCTCAACGATCCAAACCGCATGATGGTCATGGAGCGCAATCCGAACTTCGCCGGCGAGGCCTACCCGTCAGAAGGCGAGGAGGGCGACAGGCAAGCCGGGCTGCTCGACGATGCCGGAAAAATGATGCCGTTCATCGACAAGGCCGTGTTCAGCCTCGAGAAGGAAAGCATTCCTTACTGGAACAAGTTCCTGCAGGGCTATTACGATGCCTCCGGCATTACTTCCGACAGTTTCGATCAGACCGTGCAAATTGCTCCCGGCGGAGACGTGACGCTGGCGGACGACATGCGCAATCAGGGCATCCGGCTGCAGACCTCGGTCGCCACTTCAGTGATGTATATGGGATTCAACATGCTCGACCCGGTGGTCGGGGGCGATTCCGAGCGCTCGCGCAAGCTTCGGCAGGCAATCTCCATTGCCATTGATCAGGAAGAGTTCATTTCCATTTTTACCAATGGCCGCGGTATCCCGGGACAGGGGCCGATCCCGCCAGGCATATTCGGACATCGCGACGGGAAGGAAGGCGTCAATCCCTACGTCTATGACTGGGTCGACGGCAAGCCGGTGCGCAAACCGGTTGAGGCCGCCAAGAAACTGCTCGCGGAGGCGGGCTATCCCGACGGAACCGACAAGGCCACGGGCAGTCCGCTGGTCATTTACTTCGATACGACATTGAGCGGCGTCGGGGGAAAATCGCGGATCGACTGGCTCACCAAGCAGTTCCAGAAGATCGATTTGCAACTGGTCGTGCGCAATAGCGACTTCAATCGTTTCCAGGACAAGATACGCAAGGGCACGGCGCAGCTATTTTTCTTCGGCTGGAATGCGGACTATCCGGATCCGGAGAATTTTCTGTTCTTGCTTTACGGCCCGCAGTCTCGCGTCAAAAGCGGCGAGAATGCGGCGAACTATCAGAATCCGGAATTTGACCCCATGTTCGACCGCATGCAAGTCATGCCGAACGGCCCGGAGCGTCAGCAACTGATCGACCGCATGATCGAAATCGTGCGCCGTGATGCGCCATGGGTGTACATGCTCTACCCGAAGGATTACACCCTGGCGCACGCCTGGGTCACCAACCGCAAGCCGAACAAGATGGCAAATAACGGCCTCAAGTATCAGCGCATCAATCCGACGTTGCGCCAGCAGAAACGCTACGAGTGGAATCACCCGGTCGTGTGGCCGATCGTTGCGGCGCTGGCAGTGCTGGGGCTTGCGCTCGTGCCGGCAGTGCGATCGTACCGTAAGCGCGAGTGCGCCAGCGGCAAATTGCAAACGGCATGACAGGGCGGCAATGATCAACTATCTGGTGCGCCGCATATTCTATGCAGTCCCGATCCTGATCGGGGTGAATCTGCTGACCTTCCTGCTGTTCTTCGTCGTCAATTCCCCGGACGATATGGCGCGCATGCAACTCGGGCAAAAGCGCGTCAGCAACGAGGCCGTACTGAAGTGGAAGCAGGAGCGCGGCTACGACAAGCCGCACTTCTTCGACGCCGGGGCGCCGGGTGCCGGAAAACTCACCAACACGATCTTCTTCGAAAAATCAGTGCCGCTATTCTGGTTCGATTTTGGCCATGCGGAGGACGGCCGTGATATTGCCCACGAGATCAGGAGCCGCATGTTGCCGAGTCTGGCGATCGCTTTGCCGGTATTCATCGTGGGCCTGCTGTCCTATATCACCTTCGCGTTGCTGATGGCTTTCTTTCGCGCGACCTACATAGATTTTGTCGGAGTCCTGCTGTGCGTGTTCGCGATGTCGGTATCGGGATTGTTCTACATCATCGGCGGCCAGTATCTGATCAGCAAATTGTGGAATCTGGTGCCGATTTCCGGTTATACAGGCGGATTGAGCGCATGGAAATTTCTGGTGCTGCCGGTGATCATCGGCATCATCGGCGGGGTGGGATCGAGCGCCCGCTGGTATCGCACCATCTTCCTGGAAGAGATCAGTCGCGACTACGTGCGCACTGCCCGGGCCAAGGGGCTGTCCGAATGGCGGGTGCTATTCAGGCATGTCCTGCATAATGCGATGATTCCGATTCTGACCGGAGCGGTCGTGGCCATTCCGCTGCTCTTCCTCGGCAGCCTCATCACGGAATCGTTCTTCGCCATTCCCGGGCTGGGAAGCTATACCATCGACGCCATCAACAATCAGGATTTCGCCGTGGTCCGCGCGATGGTGTTTCTGGGCTCCTTTCTCTACATCGTCGGCCTCATTTTGACTGACATCTCTTATACGATGGCCGACCCGCGAATACGCTTGCAATGATCCTGCCATTCAAGCTCGTTATTCTCACCACCGATGCATTGATTTTCCTGCTCCTCGCAGTGGTCGCCGCGTCTGCGTGGTACATAAGCCGGCATCAGCATCTGCTGGCGCCGTGGCGGAAGGTGGCGCACAGCCGCAGCGGCATGATCGCCGCCGTGATCTTGCTGGCTTTCGTGACGGTCGGTTTACTCGATTCACTGCATTTCCGTTCGCGCCTGAGCGGCGATGCGGCGTCGGGCAATTCCAATTATGCGGTCGATGTGGTGTCCGTACTCGATGTTGTTGCCGCGCCGCTCAAGACACGTCAGGAAAAAACCTATTCGGCGCCACTGGCGACACATCTGTTCGCGAAGGAAACGGTGCAAATGCCGGACGGGACGGAGGCACGTGTGTTTCCGAGGCTCACGCACGGTGGTGCTCATCTCAAGGATCCGGAGCGCGAGTGGACTGGTGACATCATCAAGCGCGTAGTCGCAGGTGTCGCAATCGCCGCACTGGCCTGGAATGGGCTGCTACTGTGCGTGACGTTCTGGCTGGCGCATCGCAATGTGCGCAGTGTGCGCGAGACCTGGGCAACCGTATGGCGTGGCAACACGGAAGTGCCGTGGCGCGAGATGCTGGTCACCACCGGGCTGTTGCTCCTCGTTGTCGTGCCCATGATTGTGCTTTCGGCCAGGTATCACATTCTCGGTACCGACAAGGTCGGGCAGGATGTGTTCTACCTGACGCTCAAGAGCATCCGCACCGGCCTGGTGATCGGTACGCTGACAACCCTGGTCATGCTGCCCTTCGCGTTATTGCTCGGCATACTGGCGGGCTACCTGCGCGGCTGGGTCGATGACGCAATCCAGTATCTCTATACGACGTTGCAATCGATTCCTGGAGTGTTGCTGATTGCGGCTTCTGTGCTGATCCTGCAAGGCGTCATCGATCGCCACCAGGACTGGTTCCAGACCGCCAGCGAGCGTGCCGATGCCCGCCTGTTCCTGCTTTGCATGATCCTGGGCGTGACCAGTTGGACGGGGTTGTGCCGGCTGCTGCGAGGCGAATCGCTCAAGTTGCGCGAACTCGACTATATCGAGGCTGCGCGCGCGTTCGGCGTTTCCGATTTCAGGATCATCACCCGCCACATCCTGCCCAACGTGATGCACATCGTGCTGATCGCCGTCGTCATGGATTTCAGCGGGCTGATCCTGGCGGAGGCCGTGCTTTCCTATGTCGGCGTCGGCGTCGATCCGACCATGAACAGTTTCGGCACCATGATCAATGCGGCGCGCATGGAAATGGCGCGCGATCCGATGGTATGGTGGTCGCTCGCGTCCGCATTTGCTTTCATGCTGCTGTTGGTGCTATCCGCCAATCTGTTTGCCGATGCCGTGCGCGATGCATTTGATCCGCGCATCAGGGGCCGGCTCGTTTCACCGGCTTTCCTTTCAAAATATCTGCCTGCCTTGCGCAGCAGTTGACTCACGATGAGCGCCGCCCTGCTGCAAGTTGACAATCTGCGTACCTGGCTGGCGGGGAGCGAGGGTGTGGTTCGCGCGGTAGAGGGCGTGTCGTTCTCGGTCGGTCGTGGCGAAACCTTCGCGTTGCTGGGCGAATCGGGCTGCGGAAAATCCATGACCGCGTTATCGATCTCGCGCTTGCTGCCGGACGCTGGCCGTGTCGTGTCAGGTTCCGTGCGCCTGGACGGCCAGGATCTGCTGCAGTTGCCGGAAGCGGCAATGCGCGACGTGCGCGGCAGCCGAATCGGCATGATCTTCCAGGAGCCCGGCACCAGCCTCAACCCGGTGATGAAGGTGGGTTTGCAAATCGG
>JANMYN010000354.1:0-3074 GCA_031382195.1 Betaproteobacteria bacterium | reverse complement strand
GGCGCTACTTTTAGGAACCAGCTACCATCCTCCGCTTGCGCGGGACAAGGAAACACTTGAAGCGCGGCGCGGCCAAGGTCAGGAAATCCTGCAAATGCACGGCATGACCTTGCCCCCATCCCACCCCCCCCCCGCTCGCGGGGGAAGGAGCTTGTGCTTGCCTCCATCTCGGCCTTCCCCGCTTGCGGGGGAAGGAGTTTGTGAAAGGATGAGCGCCTTAGGTTAGCGCCATGGGGGTCCCATTTTATGGAGACCGCCATTCAGTCGCGTGAATCTTTAGCCATTATCATGCGCACAGAATTAAAAACGCTCTGACTTCAAGCGGCGCCCTTTTTTTTGAGTTCCCCAAAGCGAGTTGGTCGATCAGGCCGCACTGCCGCTATACTCGTTGCATCCGCCTCGCCATCCGCTTCCCATGTACGAACACTACTTTGGCCTCGCCGAAGCGCCGTTCTCCATCGCGCCGGACCCGCGCTATCTCTACCTGAGCCAGCGCCACCAGGAGGCGTTGGCGCATTTGCTGTATGGCGTGAACGGCGATGGCGGGTTCGTGCTGCTCACGGGCGAGGTGGGGGCGGGCAAGACCACGGTATGCCGCTGCCTGCTGGAGCAGATTCCCGCGTCCTGCGACGTGGCCTATGTCTTCAATCCCAAGCTCACAGTCGGGGAACTGCTCTCGACCATTTGCATCGAGTTCGGCATCGCCGTCCCGCCCGACAACACCAGCGTCAAGGTGTTCGTCGATTGCATCAACGCTTACCTGCTCGACGCTCATGCCCGGGACAGGCACACGGTGCTGATCATCGACGAGGCGCAGAATCTTTCGCCCGTCGTGCTGGAGCAGCTGCGCCTGCTCACCAATCTGGAAACGAACCAGCGCAAACTGCTGCAGATCATCCTGATCGGCCAGCCCGAGCTGGCGGTGATGCTGGAGCAGCCCGAGTTGCGCCAGCTCAGCCAGCGCATCATCGCGCGCTATCACCTGGGGCCGCTGACCAGGCCGGAAGTTGCCGCTTATGTACGGCATCGGCTCGAGATCGCGGGCGCGCAGCGCCAGTTGTTTCCGGCTTCGCTGATGGGCCGCTTGTATCGCTTGAGCGGTGGCGTTCCCCGTGTCATCAACGTGCTGTGCGATCGCGCGCTGCTCGGCACCTACGTGCAGGAAAAGGAGCGGGTCGATCGCGCGACACTCGAGCAGGCGGCGCGCGAGGTATTCCCCGAAGCACCGCGCCGCAGCCTGATGCTGCCTTTGCTGGCGATCCTGATCGTTGTGCTCGCCGGTGCACTGGCGCTGACGCTGTATCGATTGGATCAGCGCGAGCGCGCAATGGCAACAGAACGTATGACCGCGGCAATAACCGCTGCCCAGAATGCCACGAGTCCGGCCAAAAATATTGCGGCGAAGGTGGCCGAACCGGCAGCGCCGCTGCCGGATACGCTGCAATGGCCGGCGGCCGAACCCCGTGCGCGCAATGAGCAACTCGCTTACGCCGCGCTGTTCCGGGCGTGGAGCGCCGACTATGAATGGGCGGATGCGTGCCGGCAGGCGCAAAGCCTGGGCCTGCGCTGTCGCAGCGCCCGCGCCGGGCTGGATGAACTGCGCCAGTTGAACCGGCCCGCAGTGCTCGTCATGCGCGACGATCATGGCCCGTTCCAGGCGGCCTTGACTGCGCTCGACGACAACAGCGCCACATTCGTCATCGGCGCCGAAACCGCGACGGTCGCGCTCGGCGCCCTGGCCGCGCAATGGGCCGGGCAATACACATTGTTCTGGCGCCTGCCGCAGGATGCACGCGAGACCATCCGCGCGGGCGAGCGCGGACCTGCAGTGCAATGGCTCATCGGCCAACTCGCGCTGGCGAGAGGGCAGGTTGCCGATACCAGCAAGGCTTCCGTGTTCGATGACACCGTGCAGGGTCAGGTGAAAGAGTTTCAACTCGCACAGGGATTGATTCCCGACGGCATGGTGGGGCCCCAGACCGTGGCACGCCTCGCCGGTGTGGGGGATCGATCGGCGCCGGAACTGCAGTCGCACCTGGAGGTGCGATAAATGTCCTACATCCTCGATGCTTTGCGCAAGGCCGATCAGCAACGACGACGCGGCGCCGCGCCGACGCTGCTGACGTTGCAACCCTCCGCGGTGGTGCGCAAACGGCCGGCGTATCTGCCTTACGGTTTGCTCGCGGTGGTGCTGGTCGCTGCGGGCATCGTGATCGGCTGGCTGCGTCCGTGGCAGACGGAACAAACGGTTTCGCGCACGCCGGAGTCCATCGCAGTCGCATCGATCGAATCGAAATCACTCGAACCGAAGCCGCTCGAATCCACAGCGCGCCAACCGGTGCCCGCGCAACCTGCGATGCCGACGCCGGGTTTGCCCGCGACCGCGAAGCCGCAGACCGATGGCGTGCCGTCCGCAGAGAATGCGCCCGTATCCGGGACAGCGGCCGCACCGCCCGAGCGGCGTGTCGACATCGCTGCCGCCGATGCCGCGGGCGAAACGGTGACCGCGATGGAAAAACTGCCGATCTCGATCCAGCAGGACCTGCCGAAAATGACGATATCCGTTCACGCTTATTCCGCCACGCCCGCGAAGCGCCTCATCGGCATCGGCAGCCGGGTCCTGCGCGAAGGCGATTACGTGGTGCCCGGTCTCAAACTGGAGGAGATCACACCGGACGGCATGATCCTCAGCTATAAGGGATACCGGTTCCGTCGCGGGGTGAACTAGGGGATATCCAACTGCGAAAATCTCACTACTGAATACAGCTAAAGTCTCACCACGAAGACACGAAGGTCACGAAGTAACACAAAGATAGGCAAGGGCGGCAGGACGTGGAGTTTTGTCGTGGATTGGTTTCTTCATCGGCTAGCAATCATGGTCTGCATTCCTGGTAACTTTAATACACGCAAACCAATTGGATTTCTTCGTATTTCTTCGTGTAACTTCGTGACCTTCGTGTCTTCGTGGTCAGATTTTCGTAGTGAAAGTTCAGCTGTACTCAGTGGTGAGATTTTCGGTTTCAGTCACGAGCGTCTATCCAAGTGAGCTGGACGAGAAGGTGTCGCAGTCCTGG
>JANMYN010000197.1:0-1639 GCA_031382195.1 Betaproteobacteria bacterium | reverse complement strand
CTGCCGTGATGGGCTCCTTCGTCGGGCCGACGGTGGGGGGCTACGTCACCGAGTACCTGAGCTGGCGTTACATTTTCTACATCAACATTCCGGTCGGACTGGTGGCGCTGGCCGGCGTGGCAATTTTCTTGCCCGAGACGAAGCGCGATCCCGATCGCCGCCTCGACTGGTTCGGTTTCCTGAGCCTGTCGCTGGGCATCGGGTCATTGCAACTGATGCTCGATCGCGGCGGGCAGATGGACTGGTTCGAATCCTGGGAAATCATCACCGAGGCCTGCCTCGCGGTCCTCGGCCTTTACATGTTCAACGTGCATAGCCTGACGGCGAAGCAACCGTTTCTCGATCCGCGCCTGCTGGGAAAACGCACCTTCCTGATCGGCACCATATTCGCGTTCATCTACGGTTTCGTGACCACGCCGCCGATGGTGCTAATGCCGTCGTTCCTCGACCAGGTGCGCGGCTATTCGATCGACGCGATCGGCCTGCTGCAGGCCCCGCGCGGAATCGGATTGTTCGCGGCGATGGTGATCGGCGGCCGCACCACCGGGCGCATCGATCCGCGCAAGTCGATCGCGTTCGGGCTGCTGTGCCTCGCCTGGTCGAGTTGGGAAATGTCGAACTGGACGGCCGACGTCGGCGTATGGCCGCTGGTGTGGACGAATTTCGTGCAGGGCATCGGCGGCGGCATCATCCTGGTGCCGATCCAGGTAATCGCTTTTCCGGCGTTGGAGCCGCACCGTCGCACCGAGGCTGCGGCGGTTTACAACCTGATCCGCAGCCTCGGCGCGAGCATCGGCGTGTCGGGCGCGCTGGCCATGTTCGTGCGCACCAGCAGTGTGATGCATTCGCAGATCGTGGAGCACATCACGCCTTTCAATCGCGCGTTGCAGGCGCAGGGCCCCCACGGTTGGAGCATGGCCACGACGCATTCGCTGGCCGTGCTCGAACGCGAAGTCGCCCTGCAGTCGGCGATCATCGCGTTTACCAGCGATTTCTGGCTGTTTGCGGTGGTCGCGCTCGCCGCGCTGCCGCTGCTGCTGTTTGTCGGCAAGCCACAACTGATACGCGGCGCGGGCGAACGGGCCGAGGCGATGGTGATCGCGGAGTAGAGCATTATCTGCAGCTGGCGGCCGTGGCGGCCTTTTCCTGATACGCAAAAAAGCAACTCTCACCGCGGAGGACGCGGAGGACGCAGAGGAAAAGAAAATCGGGATAAATGACCGTTTAGCAAAATTTAGCCAGTTAGCAATTGTGAACAAACAGCATTGCCAGCTATTTTCTTAATCCTTTATTGACGTGATTTCCCTCTGCGTCCTCCGCGTCCTCCGCGGTGCGAGTTAGGCAGTAGATTTTTCGACAAGTGGAAAGTCGACACGGATTTCCACGCCGGAACCATCCTCCCGGTTGCGCGCGCTGGCGCGGGCGCCGTGAAATTCCGCGATCAGGCGCACGATGTACAGACCCAGGCCGAGGTGCGGTTCGGCCTGCACTTGTTCCTTGCGCACCGAGATCATGGACTCGAACAACCGGTCCTGCATGTCGGCGGGCAGCGGCGGGCCTTGATTGAACACGGACAGGCGCACGCCTGAATCACCACGTCGCAGTTCGACGCCGATCGTGCTGTCCGGCACACTGAACT
>JANMYN010000195.1:0-11896 GCA_031382195.1 Betaproteobacteria bacterium | reverse complement strand
CGACCAGAACCGTCATCTCGGGTACGGTCAGGGTCATCAGGTTGGCCCGTTCCAGCAGCAGCTCGGCCGCCGATCCCTCTTGGCCCTTGCGCAGGTAGTTGCGGAACCCGTCCGCGCTCAGCGCCAACACGGCGAACGAGTCCACGTCGGTCTGCGCCTGCGACGCGTCCATGCGCCCCGGCGAGAAGGGAACCTTCACGTCCTGGCCGCCCTTCTTCGCCGCTGCCTCGACGGCTGCGCAGCCGCCCAGCACGATCAGGTCAGCAAGCGAGACCATCTTCCCGCCGGACTGCGCGCCGTTGAATTCCTTCTGGATCGCCTCCAGCTTTTGAAGGACCTTCGCCAGTTCGGCCGGCTGGTTGACTTGCCAATTCATTTGCGGCGCGAGGCGAATGCGTGCCCCGTTCGCTCCGCCGCGCTTGTCGCTGCCGCGGAAGGTTGATGCCGAAGCCCAGGCTGTCGTGACCAGTTGCGAGACAGAAAGTCCGGATGCGAGGATCTTGGCCTTCAGGGCCGCAATGTCCTTCTCCTCGACCAGCTTGTGATCCACGGCGGGAATCGGGTCCTGCCAGATCAGCACTTCCTTCGGCACCAGTGGGCCGAGATAACGCGACAGTGGTCCCATATCCCGGTGTGTCAGCTTATACCAGGCGCGAGCGAAAGCGTCGGCGAACTCCTGCGGATTCTTCATGAAGCGCCGCGAGATTTTCTCGTAGGCCGGATCCATGCGCATGGCCATGTCTGCTGTAGACATCATCGGCGCGTGGCGCTTGCTCGGGTCGTGGGCATCCGGCACCGTGCCGGCGCCCGAGTCGCCCTTGGGCTTCCACTGGTGCGCGCCGGCCGGGCTCTTGGTCAGCTCCCAATCGTAGCCAAACAGGGTCTCGAAATAGCCGTTGTCCCACTTGATGGGGTTGGGTGTCCAGGCGCCTTCCAGGCCGCTGGTGATCGTATGCACGCCCTTGCCGGTGCCGAAGCTGTTCTTCCAGCCGAAGCTCTGCTCCTCGATGCCCGCGCCTTCGGGCTCGGGGCCGACATACTTGCCCGGATCCGCCGCGCCATGGGTCTTGCCGAAAGTGTGGCCGCCGGCGGTGAGCGCCACCGTCTCTTCATCGTTCATGGCCATGCGAGCAAAGGTCTCGCGGACGTCGCGTGCCGAGCCGAGCGGATCCGGCCTGCCATTGGGCCCTTCCGGATTCACGTAGATCAGGCCCATCTGAACGGCACCAAGCGGATTTTCGAGTTCACGGTCCCCGGTGTAGCGCTTGTCGCCCATCCACTCCGCCTCGGGCCCCCAGTAAATTTCTTCGGGCTCAAACACGTCCGCGCGCCCGCCGGCAAAACCGAAGGTCTTGAATCCCATCGAATCCAGCGCAACGGTGCCGGCGAGAATCATCAGGTCGGCCCACGACAGTTTGCGGCCGTACTTCTGCTTGATCGGCCACAGCAAGCGTCGGGCTTTGTCCAGGTTGCCGTTGTCCGGCCAGCTGTTGAGGGGTGCAAAGCGCTGTGTACCGGAGCCCGCGCCGCCGCGACCATCGGCGATGCGGTAGGTGCCTGCGCTATGCCACGCCATGCGGATGAAGAACGGCCCATAGTGGCCGTAGTCCGCGGGCCACCAGTCCTGAGAATCCGTCATCAAGGCGTGCAGGTCTTTGACTACGGCATTCAGGTCAAGGCTCCTGAACTCCTCGGCGTAATTGAACGCCGTGCCCATGGGAATGGACATTGGGGCGTGTTGGTGCAAGATTTTCAGGTTCAGTTGATTGGGCCACCAGTCTGCGTTTGTTCGGGTCCCGGCCAATGCGTGGGTGCGAGCTACGCCCGAGAACGGGCACTTTGTTTCGGTTGACAAGGTTGTCTCCTTTGGTTGCTTGCAATTTACTACTCGATCCATCGTCGCGTTTGGAGATTGCGCACCGCCTGGTTGAAGATCCGTTACCAGATCATCGGCAGCGCGGCGAGGTGAATTCTCAAAACCGGCAGCGTCCGGCGCACGAGCCTTTGCATGGTGATACTCCTCGAATTGCCCTTAAGGGCGTGGTGGTGGCATGATCGGTCTTCCTCTTCGATCAATCCAATGGATTGTATTAATGAATCCAATAGCTCATGGCTATCGGGACAAGCTAGCCGTTCCGAGGAGGCAGGTCGAGAAAGGTGACACCGGCCAAGGGTGAAGAGAGGATGCTCTGCCGCAGGAGATCGAGCGCGCGCGCGCGAGGGTAGTTCTTGCGCCAGGCCATGATCACGCGGCGGTCGGGTATCGGCCGGGTAAACGGAATGTAGCGCAGCAGGCCGTACTTTTCCGACAGGTTGATTGAAGTGCTGGGCAGGACGGTAACGCCGACCCCTGACGCGACCATATACCGGATGGTCTCGAGCGAGCTGCCTTCAACCGTTTGTTGCAGCGAACCGGGAGCGGCGCGGCTGCGATCCAGCGCCGGACAGGCGTCGAGCACCTGGTCGCGAAAACAGTGTCCGCTGCCGAGAAGAAGCAGCGTTTGCTTCGCTAGATCTGCCGCAGAAATGCGTTTGCGTTCCGACCACGCATGTGCGGCCGGAACCGCCACTTGAAATGTCTCATCGTAGAGCGGCTGAACCATCAACCCGTCTGGCGCGACCGGTAATGCCACGACAATGACGTCGAGCTCGCCGCCACGCAGCATCTCAAGCAACCGGGCGGTATAGTTTTCTTCGATCACGAGCGGCATCTTGGGGGCACGCTTGTGCAACTGTTTGACGAGATGCGGCAGTAAATACGGCGCGATCGTATAGATCGCCCCCAAACGCAACGGCTCGTTGAGTGGATCCCTTCCCTGGCTGGCGATCTCCTTGATTGCAGCCGCCTGTTCGATAACCCGCTGCGCCTGTTCGACGATGCGCATGCCGACGGGCGTGACGCTCAAGTCTCCCGGCCCGCGTTCGAACAGCACCACGCCCAACTCTTCCTCCAGCTTGCGGATCGCGACAGACAATGTCGGTTGGCTTACGAAGCAGAAATCCGCCGCACGGCCGAAATGTTTCTCTCGCGCCAGCGCAACGGCATAGCGCAACTCGGTGAGAGTCATCGCTCAGCTTCGCGTGTCGATCCGGCCTTTGTAAGGGATGCAGTACAGACCGATCGGGTCCGTCCTGCCGCGCAAGGTCAAAGGCGGCAAAGGCAGCGCTTCCATGTAGAACTGCGTCGATTTGACCATGTCCATGACCCGGTCCGATAGCAGCAGTTCCCCTGCGCGCGCCCGCTGCATGAGGCGTGAAGCGATGTTCACGGCGTCGCCGATGATCGTGAAATTGGAGTAAGCGGCCGAGCCAACGTTGCCGGCCACTACCTCGCCTTTGTTCACGCCGATGCCCAGCCCGGTCTCCAGCCCGTGCCGGGCACGCCACTCGATGGACAGCGCGTCGAATTCCTCAAGCATCTGATGTCCGCATTTTATGGCCTGTTCGGCCGCGTCCGGCTGTTCGAAAGGCACACCGAATCCCACCAGCAGACTGTCTCCGGCCATGTTGAAGATGACGCCGTTATATCGATAGGCGACATTGGTCAGCAACGAGAAATACTCGTTGAGCAGCAGTACCACATGCGTAGGCGCGAGTTTCTCGGCCATGCGCGTGAAGCCGCGCAAATCGGCAAATAGAATGACCGCATCGAAGCGGTACTGATAACCCATCTGGGGATTGCCCGGCACGCCGGGGGTGGTGAAAATCTTGTCCATGCGCTTGCGCGATGTCGGGTTGCCGTTAACTTCGGGCACCCCGTCGCCGCCGGGCGCCACCGGCGCCGGCCCGGCTGCCTCCTGCTTGCGGGCCTGATGGGCGCTTACCATCGTTTTGACCCGCACCAGAAATTCGTCGCGCTGAATGGGTTTGTTGAAAAAATCATCCGCACCGGCGCGCAGTCCCATGATGCGTTCTTCGCGCGCCCCGGTCGAAATCAGGAATACGACGGGAGTGAGCGATGTGGCGGGATTGGATTTGATGCGCTTGCAAACTTCGTAGCACGACATGCCCGACATCGTCAGATCGAGCACGACCAGGTCCGGGAGCATCGAAGCGGTGACCTGCAGCGCCTCTTCGCCGTTGCGCGCGGTAAGGATCTCCACGCCCGAGCGCCTGAGGTAGAGCGACATCAACAGACGATTGTCCGGCGCGTCGTCTACCAGCAACACCCGCGGCGCGGGGCCTTGGGGATTCGAATGCATTGACATCTTTAGTCTGTGCCCTGCAGGCGTTGGTTGACCAGATTTGTTATTGTCTCATGCGCACAAAAGGGCTTCCCCCGGTGTGCCCACATAGCATCAGGCCTATATCCTGACCTGGCCGTTCGTCTCCACACTTTGGCTGGCGGAGGGCGCGCTGACCTGCAGCCAGATGGTTACCGGCCCGTCATTTACGAGCGAAACCCGCATGTGCGCCCCGAATGTGCCGCTGGCCACCGGTGAATGGGCCGCGCAGGCGCAGGCCAGAAAATGCTCGAACAGGCGCTTGCCCTCTTGCGCAGGCGCGGCGGGAGTAAAACTTGGCCGCGACCCTTTTCTCGTATCTGCCGCGAGCGTGAACTGCGGCACCAGCAGCAAAGCCCCGCCCACGTCCCGCAAACTCAGATTCATCTTGCCGTTAACGTCGGAAAACACCCGAATGTTGAGTATGCGTTCGACAAGGCGCGCAGCCTCGAGCTCGCTGTCGCCGCGCTCTGCACATGCCAGCACCAGCAGTCCCGGCCCGATCGCGCCGATTGAGCTTCCATCGACTTCCACCTGGGCCTCGGTTACCCGCTGCAGCAATCCGATCATGGGTTATCCGCTTGTTCTGACGTCAAATTATGACGGCTTTATGACACTTGCTCGCGCAGGCCCTACAATAGCGCCGGCGCATCTGGTCCAATAATAACGACGTTATCGAAAGGGGAGCCGCCGTGTTTTCCCGCTTGATGCCCACCGAGGGCCGCTTCTTCGAACTGTTCGTCGAGCACGCCGAACAGATTCTCCAGGCCAGCAAGGAACTCGCCAGCCTGATGGCGTCTTTCGACGATGTTCAAAGTCGCTGCTACAACATAGAAACCATCGAAAAGCGCGGCGACCGCATTGCGCGCTCGGCCATCGGGCTGCTCCACAAGACCTTCATTACGCCCATTGACCGCGACGACATTCACCAACTCGTCACGCGCATGGACGACATTCTCGACATGATGGAGGACGCCGCCCAATCAATTTACCTTTACGACATCCGCTCGGTGACGCTGGAAGCGAAGCGTCTCGCCGACATCTGCGTAGGATGCGCAGAAAAGGTCAAGGAGGCCGTCTCTCTGCTTGCCCACATGGAAAATGCCCCGAAAATACTGGCGGTGTGCGCAGAAATCGACAAACTCGAGTCGGAGGCGGATCACGTGATGCGCTCGGCCATGGCCAAACTGTTCCGCGACGAACCCGACGTGCGCCAGGTGATCAAGTTGCGCGCGATCTATGAACTGCTCGAAGCCGTGACCGATCGCTGCGAGGACGTCGCCAACATGATCGAGGGCATAATTCTAGACAACTCCTAGCTGTTCTTCCTGCTTTCGCAATTTCGTAGAACAAAAAAGCGAATCATGAGTTTCCCAGTCATCGTGTTCCTGGTCTTGCTGGCCTTGGCGTTCGATTTCATGAACGGCTTTCATGATGCCGCCAACTCCATTGCCACCATCGTTTCCACGCGTGTGTTGCGACCGCAGTGGGCTGTGGTCTGGGCCGCCTTCTTCAATTTCCTGGCATTCGCGATATTTGGTGTCGCGGTTGCCGCAACCGTCGGCAAAGGCATTGTTGATCCGAGCGTCGTCGACCATCACGTGATATTCGGCGGTCTCGTCGGCGCTATCGCATGGAACATCATCACCTGGTATTACGGTATTCCATCGAGCTCGTCGCATGCGCTGATTGGCGGCTTGTCCGGCGCGGCAGTGGCGAAGGGTGGGGTGGGGACGCTGATTGCCAGCGGATTTCTCAAGACGGCGGCCGCGATCGTTCTGTCGCCGTTGCTCGGCTTCGTACTCGCCATATCGTTGACGATAGCGGTGTCGTGGATCTGCCGGCGGCAGACGCCGCGACGCATCGACCGGTGGTTCCGCCGGCTGCAGCTCGTATCGGCGGCGTTTTACAGCCTGGGGCACGGCGGCAACGACGCACAGAAGACCATGGGCGTTATCTGGATGCTGCTGATTGCCGCGCAAATAACGGGAGCCAAGGATCCGTTGCCGCTGTGGGTGCCTTTTGCCTGCTACGGCGCGATCGCAATGGGTACGTTGTTCGGCGGCTGGCGTATCGTCAAGACCATGGGCCAGAGAATTACCCGGCTCAAACCCGTCGGCGGCTTTTGCGCCGAGACCAGCGGCGCAATTACCTTGTTCCTCGCCACAGGGCTGGGTGTGCCGGTATCCACTACGCACACCATCACGGGGTCGATTGTGGGCGTCGGCTCAGCACAGAAATTTTCCGCGGTACGCTGGGGCGTGGCCGGCCGAATCGTCTGGGCCTGGGTTCTCACCATTCCCAGTTCTGCCTTTATCGCCGCCGTGTTCTGGTGGCTGGGTCAGATGCTGTTTTAGTTTTAGTTGCGCGCAGTCGGGCGGCGGTGCCCGTCAATAAGCCGACAGAACCAATTGCCCCGCGCCGCTCGAACTGGGCTAATGCATTTTCCGCCCAGGCGGTGATTCGGTAAGTCTGCGACTGTATTTCCCGACTGACCGCGCTGCCGCTACACTGTGGGGCGGACAGCGTGGAGGTTGCAATGGCACAGAGTCAGAATCAATCGGGCAGGGAAGTCGCAACGCTGGCGGGCGGCTGTTTCTGGTGCCTGGAGGCGGTGTGCGATCGGCTCGAAGGGGTCGACAGTGTCGAATCCGGTTATATGGGCGGCCACACGCCGAATCCCAACTATCGCGACGTGTGCGACGGCAATACCGGGCACGCCGAGGTCGTACAAGTCACCTTCGATCCGAAGGTGCTGAGTTTCCGCGACCTTCTGGAAGTTTTTTTTGTGATCCACGACCCGACCACCCTCAATCGTCAGGGCAATGACGTCGGAACGCAATATCGTTCGTCGATCTTCTACCATTCGCCTGAACAAAAAGCCGAAGCGCAGAAAATAATCGCGGAGCTGACGGCGGACAAGGTCTTTCTCGCGCCGATCGTTACCGAGGTTATCCCGACGGTGCAGTTTCATATTGCCGAGAACTATCACCAGGAATATTTCGAGAATAATCCGAATCAGCCGTATTGCCAGTATGTCGTCGCGCCGAAGTTGTCCAAGTTCAGGGCCAAGTTTGCGCAGCGAATGAAAAAGGCCTGAAAGCTCATGTTCGCACCCCTGCAATGTCGCGGCGACACCGCGCGGCAACGCTGCGCTAACGGGTATAAAGTGAGCAGTGCGATGGTGCGACGGCCGGGGGGAGGCCCGGCGCTGGGGATTTCAACCGTTGCGCTCTGGGAGGGCCTGCAGCATTCGAAGGGGCCATTTTGTCATCGTAACTTGCAAGGGAGGTCTCGCAGCCATGCCGCAACTCAGCTTAAATGGTCAAAGTTACTTCACCGACTCGCCACCTGACACGCCACTGCTCTGGGTGATCCGCGAGGAATTGCAACTCACCGGCACCAAGTTCGGATGCGGTTTGGGGGTCTGCGGTTCCTGCACCGTGCACGTGAACGGGCAGCCATTGCGCTCGTGCATGATCAAACTCGGCGATGTCGATGAAAACGCGGTCATCACCACGATCGAAGGCCTGGATCCGGCGGACTCGCATCCGGTACAGAAAGCCTGGATCGAGAAAGAGGTCCCGCAGTGCGGCTACTGCCAGTCTGGCCAGATCATGCAGGCGGCGGCTCTGCTCGCGACCAATCCCAGCCCGTCCAGGGAAGAAATCGTCCAGCACATGAACGGCAACCTGTGCCGCTGTGCCACTTATTCGCGCATCGTCGACGCCGTGCATCGCGCCGCCGAACTGATGAGGGAGGGAGCGAGTCATGGCTGATATCAAGACGCCCAATCAGGGCATTACCCGGCGCGAATTCCTGGTTCGTTCCACCGTCATCGCCGGCAGCGGTTTCTTCAGCATCGGTCTGCCGGGACTGATCGCCGGCAAGGATGCCGAGGCCGCGATGGGCGGACAGGCCTTCACGCCGTCGATCTGGTTCACGATGACGCCTGACGGCAAAACGACGATGCACATCGTCAAGGCCGAGATGGGCCAGCATATCGGCACCGGCCTCGCGCAAGTGATCGCTGAAGAACTGGAAGTCAAATGGGAAGACGTGCGCCTGGACACGCCGCTCGAAAGTGTGGAGAACTTCGCGGTCTACGGTCTTGCCTACACCGTGAATAGCGGCAGCATTACCACCGAGTTCGACCGCATCGCCCGTGCCGGCGCGGCTGGCCGCATCGCGCTGGTGGAAGCGGGCGCGAAAGTGCTAGGCGCCAAGCTCTCCAACTGTTACGCGGAGAACAGCAGGGTGACAGACAAGTCCTCGGGCCGCTCGGTGACCTACGGTGAGATCCTGCAAAAGGCGAAGATCGATCGCAAGTTCGCCTACCCGGAGGATTTCAGGAAGATCCCGCTCAAGCCGCGCGAGCAGTACAAGATCATCGGCAAATCCCTGGCGTCGCTCGACATTCCCGCCAAGACCAACGGCAAGGCCAAGTACGGCATGGACGTGTTCCTGCCGAACATGGCCTACGGCGCGCTGGTGATACCGCGCACCCGCTATGCCTCCAAGGTGGTCAGCATCGACGACTCGGAAGCGAAAAAGATCCCCGGCTTCATCAAGGCCGTCAAGATCGACAATGCGATGGGCAAGTGCACCGGCTGGGTTGTCGCGGTAGCCGACAGGTTTCCGACCGCGATGAAGGCGGCGAAGGCGCTGAAGGTGAAATGGGACGCAGGCCCTTACGCCACTCTCGGCTCCGCGGAAATGCTGGCGCAGTACAAAGAGCTCTCAAAAAACGAGAGCGAAAGCGCGGCCTGGGTGCTCGAAGGCGACGTCGATCAGGCATTCGGCAATGCCGAAAAGGTATTCGAGGTGGAGTACACGACCGACATGGTCTGCCACGCGACCATGGAACCGCTGAACGCCACCGTGCAGTACACCAACGGCGAATGGCATGTCCACGTCGGCACGCAAAGCACGTCCTTCGCGCGCATGACGCTCACTGGCTATCTTTCCACTGTGCTCAACAAAAAGCCCGAGGACCTCAAGGTCTTCGTCCACCAGTATCTCGTGGGCGGCGGCTTCGGCGGCAAGCAGGATTACGACGACATCCTGGCGGCCGCTTACTGCGTCAAGGAGACCGGCCGTCCGGTAAAACTCATCCACACCCGCGAATCGAACTTCGCGACCAGCTTTGCGCGCACGCCCACGTATCACAAACTCAAGGCCGGCATCAAGGACGGCAAGCTGGTGGCGATGAACCAGGACATTGTCTGCGGCTGGATGGGGGCGCGCTTCGGCGTCGGCAAGAAGGGCGGTACCGACTGGTTGCAGCTCGATTCCTGGGACGCGAAGAAACAGGACATCGACCAATGGTCCATCGGCGGCAGCGATCACTGGTACGACGTGAAGAACCACCGCGTCAGGGCCTGGAACCATGAGGTAACCACCTGGGCGGTGCAGGCTTCGGCGCTGCGCACCGTGTCCAATTCGTACAACATCTTCGCGGTCGAGTCATTCATGGACGAGGTCGCGCATGCGGCCGGCCGCGATCCACTGGAGTTTCGCCTGGCGATGTTGAACGGCAAGGGTGGAAACCGTGGCATTCCCAACGCCGGCTACCCACCGGGAACCAAGTCCGATTACTACATGGACCAGTTGTGGATCTCGCTGCCGTGGCCCAAGGAAGGCTCGTGGATTCCGTACGAGTCGGCGACCGTCGGCGGGGCGCTGCGTCTGGCCAACTGCCTGCGCGTTGCGGCGGGCAAAGCGGGCTACGGCACCAGGCGCCTGCCGCCCAACACCGGCCTTGGCATCGCGGTCACCTCGGCGGAAGAGCGCCAGAGTCCCACCTGGGTGGCCGGCATCGCCGAGGTGACGGTGGATCCGGCAACCGGGCGCTTTAGCATCAACCGTCTCACCATCGCCATGGACCCGGGGATTGTGGTCAATCCCAAAAACGTCGACGCGCAAATCCGCGGCTCGGCGTTGTGGGGCGCGAGCCAGATCATGTCCGAACGGCTCACGCTGAAGAATGGGGCGTTCGAGCAGGCGAACTACCACGAATACGTGCCCATCCGGCTGGCGCAGGTTCCCGAGATCGATGTCACCATCATCGCGTCGGACCACCATCCAAGTGGTGTCGGGGAGCCGGCTTCGACCGTCGTGGCCCCGGCGGTGGCCAACGCCATCTTCAACGCGACAGGCGCGCGGGTGCGACACATGCCCATCTCGCCTGATGCGCTGCTTGAGGCGATGAAGAAGAAAGCGTAGCCACCCGGCTGCAATAAGCCGGCCCGGCCCCGCAGTGGCAAGTTGCCGCGGGGCCGGGCACGCCTTGTGTCTGCGTCTGCGGCGCAGCGTAAGACTCAATTAACAATCACCGCGAAGGACGCAACGGAAAACCGGGAAAGGCAGGCATCAACGGGAGAGCGCAATGCCTGCCGGCTCGGGCTCACGAAATTTGTCCGTTGTACTCTTTCTTGCCCTTGACCTTCCTTCGCGTCCTTGGCGTTCTTTGCGGTGAGTGTTTTTTTGAGGAGTGTGTCCTGACAACGCGAATCCGACACCTGCTGCAATTCAACCTTCGACCCACGGAAAAAACGGATAAACTTTTTTCTCAGCATGCAGCGGGAGTGCGAGATGTCCGATGACATACTTTCTTTGACAGCCGGCGAGCTGGTGGCGCATTACCGCAGCAAGCGCCTGTCGCCAGTGGAAGTAACGCGAGCAGCCCTCGACCGTATCGCCGGGCTGAATCCGATCTACAACGCATTCGTGCTGGTGGATGAAGTGCGTGCACTGAAAGATGCGCGTGCTTCGGAAGCACGCTGGCAGCGTGGTGCACCGGCCGGCAGCGTGGACGGTGTTCCCGCCACGGTGAAAGACCTCATCGTGACCGAGGGATGGCCGACGCTGCGCGGCTCTCGCACGATAGATCCGAAGCAACCGTGGACCGAAGACGGGCCGCCCGTGGCGCGCATGAAGGAACAGGGCGCGGTGTTTCTCGGTAAGACCACGACGTCGGAGTTTGGCTGGAAAGGCGTGACCGACAGTCCGCTCACAGGCGTCACGGTCAATCCTTGGGACACGCGGCTCACACCTGGCGGCAGCAGCGGCGGCGCCGCGGTAGCCGCTGCGTTGGGCATGGGTATTCTGCATATCGCCACTGACGGTGGCGGCTCGATACGCATCCCCGCGGGCTTTTGCGGGTTGTTCGGATTCAAACCGACTTTCGGCATCGTGCCGGTCCATCCGCATTCGCCCGCCGGCACGCTTTGGCACCAGGGACCGATCGCACGCACGGTGGAGGATGCCGCGCTGATGCTGAGCGTGATTGCTCGACCGGATGCGCGCGACTGGTACCAGGCGCCGCCGCTCAATATCGATTACCGCGAGGGACTCGATGACGGGGTCAAGGGTTTGCGCATTGCGTACAGCCGCACGCTGGGTTACGCCCGCGTCGATCCGGCTGTTGCCGAGCGGGTGGATCACGGCGCGCGAGTCTTCGAATTGCTGGGCGCCACGGTCGAAGAAATCGACCTGAGGCTGGACGATCCCATCGAGATCATGCAACCGCTGTGGGAGGTGGCCCTTGCGCTGGCAATCGCACCGATGAGTTCTGCGCAGCGCTTGTTGCTCGATCCGCCCTTGCTCGCACTTGCCGAATCGGGATTCGGCCTCGATGCGCTCACCTATCGCAAGCTCGAACGCGCGCGCGA
>JANMYN010000157.1:0-9757 GCA_031382195.1 Betaproteobacteria bacterium | reverse complement strand
GAACATGGCTGACAGCAGTGTCGATCGTCGCAAAAGGCGTTTCCTTGTTGCCGCAACAAGCGTGATGGGCAGTGTCGCGGGGGTAGCCGTGGCCGTGCCGTTCGTGCTCAGCATGAATCCTAGTGCGCGAGCGCGGGCGGCGGGGGCGCCGGTGGAACAGGATATCTCCAAAATCGAGCCCGGAATGATGATTACGATCGAGTGGCGCGGTAAACCCGTGTGGATCGTGCATCGCACGCCCGAAATGCTCGCCAGCCTGCCGAAGATTGATTCCGAAATGGTGGACCCGAAGTCTTCCGTGAAGCAGCAGCCCGATTACGCCAGGAACGAGGTGCGTTCGATCAAACCTGAATATTTGGTGCTGGTCGGAATCTGCACGCATCTGGGCTGTTCACCTTCTCAGAAGCTCACAGCCGGTGCCGAAAGCGGAATGGGAAATGATTGGCCGGGCGGATTCTTCTGTCCCTGTCATGGTTCCAAGTTCGACCTGGCCGGCCGTGTGTTCAAGGGCGTTCCCGCGCCGACCAATCTGGAGGTCCCTCCCTACGCCTATTTGAGCGATACCCGGTTGATCGTCGGCTCGGATACCAAGGGAGCGTGACGCGATGGGTAAATTGAAGGCATTGCTGGGCTGGATTGACGAACGCTTTCCGCTGACGGCGAACTGGAAGGCGCACCTGTCAGAATACTACGCGCCAAAGAATTTCAATTTCTGGTATTTCTTCGGATCGCTTGCGATGCTGATGCTGGTGATGCAGATCGTCACCGGGATTCTGCTCACGATGCATTACAAGCCGGATGCCGCTCAGGCATTCGCTTCGGTCGAATACATCATGCGCGATGTGCCTTGGGGCTGGCTCATCCGCTATATGCATTCCACCGGCGCCTCGCTGTTTTTCATTGTCATTTATCTACACATGTTCCGCGGATTGCTTTATGGCTCCTATCGCAAGCCGCGTGAATTGCTATGGCTGTTCGGCATGCTGATCTACCTGTGCCTGATGGCGGAGGCGTTCTTCGGCTACCTGCTGCCCTGGGGCCAGATGTCCTATTGGGGTGCCCAGGTAATCGTTAATTTGTTCGGCGCGATTCCTTTCGTCGGCCCGGACATTTCGCTCTGGATCAGAGGCGACTATGTTATTTCGGACGCCACGCTAAACCGCTTCTTCGCATTTCACGTCATTGCCGTTCCGCTGGTATTGCTCGGACTGGTGGCGGCGCATCTGCTGGCGCTGCACGAAGTCGGCTCCAACAATCCGGACGGTATCGAGATCAAAAAGAAGAAGGATCCCAGGACCGGGATTCCGCTTGACGGCATTCCCTTCCATCCTTATTACGTGGTCAAGGACATCGTCGGCGTAGTGGTTTTCCTGATGGTGTTCAGCGCGATCGTATTTTTCGCGCCTGAAATGGGGGGCTATTTCCTCGAGCACAACAATTTCGTTCCCGCCGATTCGCTGAAAACGCCTTTGCATATCGCCCCCGTCTGGTATTTCACACCGTTCTATTCGATCCTGCGGGCCGTGCCGCCGCTGTTCAGCTCGCAGTTTCCCGGCGTGATGGCGATGGGACTGTCGGTCATGATTTTCTTCCTGTTGCCGTGGCTTGATCGCGGCCCGGTAAAGTCGATCCGCTATCGCGGGCCGATCTACAAGGGTGCGCTTGCGGCATTCGTCGTGGCGTTTCTGATCCTCGGCTATCTCGGCACCGAGCCGACCACTCTCTGGGGCCAGTTCGGCTCGTGGCTCAGCGGCGCGGAGCGTGCAACTGTCGTGGCGCGCATCTTCACGGTCATCTACTTCCTGTTTTTCCTGCTGATGCCCTGGTACACCAGGATCGACAAGACCAAACCGGAACCTGAGAGGGTGACATCGTGAGAAACCTGTTATTCGCGGTATGGTTCGCGCCGCTTGCCGTGATTGCGTCGGGAGACGAACTGAAGCTCGATAGCGCCGACATCGATCCGCACGATGCGATTTCGATCCAGCGCGGAGCGCGCGTCTTCGTCAATTACTGCCTGAACTGTCATGCCGCGAATGCGATGCGCTACAACCGCCTGACGGATCTGGGCCTGACCGAACAGCAGATCAAGGAAAATTTGCTATTCACCGGCGACAAGGTGGGCGACCCGATGACAATCAGCGCCAGTCGCAAGGACCAGGGGCAATGGTTCGGCGTCGAGCCGCCCGACCTTTCGGTAATTGCGCGCTCGCGCGGGACAGACTGGCTATACACCTATCTGCGCACGTTTTATCGGGACAAGAATCTCCCGAGCGGCTGGAATAATCTTGCGTTCCCCAATGTCGGCATGCCGCACGTGTTGTGGCAGTTGCAAGGCATTCAGGTCTTGAAAACCGAAAGCGAAGAACATGAAGGTCACATGATCGAGCACAAGAAGCTCGTGCTGGAAAAGCCGGGCAGCTTATCGGCCCTCGAATACGACAAACTCGCCCGTGATCTGGTGAACTTCCTGTCGTATATGGGCGAGCCGGAAAAAACGAAACGTTCGCAAATCGGCATCGTCGTGCTTTTCTTTCTGCTCCTCCTCCTTGTGCCGGCCTGGCTGCTCAAGAGGGAGTACTGGAAGGACGTGCACTGACCAACCCAGGTATTTAGCCAATGATGACGCTCTACTCGGGCACCACCTGCCCATTCAGTCAACGCTGCCGGATCGTCCTGTTTGAAAAGGGGATGGATTTCCAGATCATCGATGTCGATCTGTTCAACAAGCCCGAAGACCTTGCGGTGATGAATCCGTACAACCGCACGCCGGTGCTGGTCGAACGAGACTTGATCCTCTACGAATCCAATATCATCAATGAATACGTCGACGATCGCTTTCCGCATCCGCAACTGATGCCCGCGGATCCGGTAATGAGGGCGCGCGCACGGCTGTTCTTGTTCCGTTTCGAAAACGAACTGTTTTCCAACATCGATGCGATCGATAGTGGTACGCAAAAGCAGGCGGACAAGGCCCGGATTGCCGTCCGCGACAACCTGACGCAGATTGCGCCGGTGTTCGTGAAGCAGAAATTTATGCTTGGCGACGATTTCTCGATGCTGGACGTGGCAATTGCGCCGCTGTTGTGGCGATTGGATTACTACGGCATTCAACTTCCCAAGCAGGCGGCGCCGCTGATGAAATACGCGGAGAGGTTGTTCAGTCGTCAGGCTTTCATCGAGGCGCTCACTGCTTCGGAAAAGGTAATGCGCAAGTGAAAGCAGCGTCCACCACGCCGTATCTGATCCGGGCGATCTTCGAGTGGTGCTGCGATAACGGCCTCACCCCATATATCGCGGTAAAAGTGGACCAGACAACGAAGGTGCCGATGGAATACGTCAAGAATGGCGAAATCGTTCTGAATGTAAGTCCGGACGCTACCCGCAACCTGAAAATCGGCAATGACCTGTTGCAATTTTCCGCCAGATTTGCCGGCGTCTCGCGCGAGATCTCGGTGCCGATCTCTACGATCGGCGGCATTTTCGCCAAGGAGACCGGCCAGGGTCTTTCGTTTCAGCCATCGCCTTCGTCGCTTGCGCAGGTGGTGGCGCCAATCAAGGCTGACGTCGACCCGCCAAACGATGATCATCCGGCACCTCCGTCAGGCGGCCGGCCGCGCCTTCAGGTGATCAAGTAATACCGCATTTCCCGGGCGGCGGCCTATAATTTCGCGCAAGCCGGCATAGCTCAGTTGGTAGAGCAGTTGATTTGTAATCAAAAGGTCGCGGGTTCGATTCCTGCTGTCGGCACCAGTGATTCTTCCCCCCACCCTCTGCAGGCGCGCTGCGATGCCGGGCGCGACAAATTAAATGCTCAAAACTATATTCGCGATTGGTTTAACGATGTTTGCCGCCGGAGTTCTGGGACAAACCAGCGATGCGCCGCTTCCGCTCGACGTGGCTCAGCAACGCGCCCGGTTTGCGCGGGAGCAGATGGTTACTGCGGAACACCGGTTCAAGGCTGCGGAGAAGAAGGACAAAACCGCGCAAAAACGCCTCGAAGAAGCCAAGGCGCAGGCAGAACAGACCGCAAAAGAGCTTCAGGAAGCCCAGGCGGAATTCACCAAGGCGCGCGAGCGTCATGATACGGCGTACCAGGAACTCAGGCGCGCCCACGATGCCTTTCAGGAATCGATCAAGCAGCAGTAAGCGATGAAAATTCACGAGTACCAGGCGAAGGAAATCCTCAGAAATTACGGCGTCAACACGCCTCGAGGCGTGGCTTGTTTCAGCGTCGACCAAGCGGTGGCCGCGGCGAACAAGCTCGGCGGCAAGGTATGGGTGGTAAAAGCCCAGATCCATGCCGGCGGACGCGGCAAGGGCGGCGGGGTCAAGGTCGCCAAGTCCGTCGATGAAGTACGCGAGTCGTCGTCCAGGATATTCGGCATGCAACTCAAGACGCATCAGACCGGACCCGACGGTCAAAAGGTGCGGCGCGTGCTAATCGAAGAGGGCGCCGATATCCGCAAGGAATTGTACGTCGGGCTGGTCGTGGACCGCGGCACGCAAGGGGTCTGCGTGATGGCTTCCTCGGAAGGCGGCATGGACATCGAAGAGGTCGCCGCGCACACGCCCGAAAAAATCCACAAGGTGTTCGTCGAACCGCACAAGGGGTTCACCGATGCGCAAGCGGACGACCTGGCGCACAAGATTGAAATTCCCGACGCAGTCGTGCCGAAGGCCCGCGCGATACTGCAAAATCTGTACAAGGCGTTCTGGGAAACCGATGCGTCGCTCGTGGAGATCAATCCGCTGATTCTGACCGGCGACGGGGAGGTCGTGGCGCTCGATGCCAAGATGAATTTTGACGACAATGCGCTCTACCGGCACGAAAACATTGTCGCCATGCGCGATCTCGACGAAGAGGATCCGGCCGAAATAGAAGCATCCAGACACGACCTGTCCTATATCTCGCTCGACGGCAACATTGGCTGTCTGGTCAACGGCGCCGGCCTGGCGATGGCGACCATGGATACCATCAAGCTGTTCGGCGGCGAGCCGGCCAATTTTCTCGACGTTGGCGGTGGCGCAAACACCGAGAAAGTCACCGAGGCGTTCAAGCTGATGCTGCGCAACCCGAATTTGCGCGCCATCCTGGTGAACATTTTCGGGGGCATCATGAAATGCGACGTGATTGCCACCGGCATCGTTGAAGCGGCCAAGCAGGTGGAACTCGGCGTTGCGCTGGTGGTGCGCATGAAAGGCACCAATGAAGACCTTGGCAAGAAAATCCTCACCGCATCCGGCTTGCCGATCATCCAGGCGGGCAACATGGCGGAGGCCGCGGAAAAGGTCGTGTCCGCGGCAAAGGGAGCGCGCTGATGTCCATCCTCGTCAATAAGAATACCAAGGTCATTACACAGGGCATCACGGGAAAGACCGGCCAGTTTCATACCCGCGCGTGTCGTGAGTATGCCAACGGGAAAAATTGTTTTGTCGCCGGTGTTCATCCGACCAAGGCCGGTCAGGATTTCGACGGCATTCCGATTTTCGCCTCGGTGCGCGACGCCAAGCAGCACACCGGCGCCAATGCCTCGGTCATTTACGTTCCGCCGCCCGGGGCGGCGGCCGCGATCTGGGAGGCTGTCGAAGCCGATCTGGACCTGGAGATCTGCATCACGGAAGGCATCCCGGTTCGCGACATGATCGAAGTGCGCGATCGCATGCGCAGGCAGAATCGGAAAACCCTGCTGCTCGGTCCAAATTGTCCCGGCGCCATCACGCCCGATGAAATCAAGATCGGCATCATGCCCGGGCACATCCATCGCAAAGGCCCGATCGGCGTGGTGTCACGTTCCGGTACCCTGACTTACGAGGCGGTCGGACAGCTCAGCGAAATCGGACTTGGACAATCCTCGGCCGTAGGCATCGGCGGCGATCCGGTGAACGGGCTCAAGCATATCGACATCCTGAAGTTGTTCAATGACGATCCCGCCACCGAAGCAGTGGTCATGATCGGCGAGATTGGCGGCACGGACGAAGAGGATGCCGCCCTCTGGGCCAAACAGCATATGAAGAAACCGGTGGTCGGATTCATTGCCGGGGTCACCGCACCACCGGGAAAACGCATGGGACACGCCGGTGCCATCATTTCCGGAGGTAAGGGAACTGCCCACGAGAAGCTGGCGGTGATGGAGCAGTGCGGCATCAAGGTGACGAAGAACCCGGCCGAAATGGGCAAACTACTCAAGTCAGTCCTGCGCTGATTCTGCGGGAATTCCAACGCCGCGCACATGGACATCAGCAGCCCGCAGTTCTGGATTGCCGTCCTGCAGATCATCCTCATCGACATCCTGTTGTCGGGCGACAACGCGGTGGTGATCGCGCTGGCCTGCCGCAATCTGCCGCAACGGCAGCGCAAACTCGGCATCTTCTGGGGCGTTGGCGGTGCGATCGCGCTGCGGATCACGCTGACTTTCTTCGCGGTCAGCCTGCTGTCCATCCCCTACCTGAAAATCGTCGGCGCTGCGCTGCTGTTATGGATAGGCGTCAAGCTGGTGCAGCCTCAGCACGACGACGACGGTCACGAAATCAAGGCGGCGGGAAATCTGCTGGGCGCAATCCGCACCATCATCATCGCCGATCTCGTGATGAGCCTGGACAACGTGATCGCGGTGGCGGCCGCCGCGCACGATAGCCTGTTTCTGCTGATCTTCGGCCTCGCCCTGAGCATTCCGCTGATGGTATGGGCAAGCCAGATGATCCTGCGGCTGATGGATCGTTTTCCGTCCATCATTGTCCTGGGCGGTGCTCTGCTCGGCTGGGTCGGCCTGTCCATGGCCGTGCATGACCCGGTCGTCAAGGACTGGGTCGCCGCGCAGGCGCCCTGGCTTAACTATGCCGCGCCCTTCACCGGCGCCGTGCTGGTTGTGGTGGTCGGTAAGCTGCTGGCGCGAGGCACACGCGCCGGAGCGGCCACGGAAATCGTCGACCTGGCACGGGACAACCTCCATCGCGCTTCTTCGCACGACAAGGAACAAACATGAACATCCTCCTGCCGGTGGACGGCTCGGAATACTCCCTGCATGCGGTGCGTCAAGTCATTGCCCTTAAAGAGGTGTATCGCGATCCGATTTCGGTGCATCTCCTGAATGTGCAGGCGCAGGTCCTGTCGGGCGCGGTAAAGATGTTCATCAGCCAGCAGCAACTGAACGATTACTACCGCGAGGAAGGCGTGAAGGCGCTGGCGTCGGCGCGGGTGCTATTGGACCAGGCCGGCATCGACTATCAGCATCACATCGGCGTGGGCGAGATCGCGGCCACCATCGTCAGCTACGCCAGGGACAAACGCTGCCAGCAGATCGTGATCGGAAGCCGGGGTGGCGGAGGATTCACCGGTGCATTGCTCGGCTCCACTGCGATCCGGGTGGCTCAACTCACCGATGTGCCGGTATTGCTGGTCAAGTAGCTTTCTTTTCCTGCCGGGCTGCCGCGATTAACGCAGGCAGGCATTGCCTGCAATAGCATCCCTTGGCCGCTTCCGGCAGCGGCATTACCATCGGAAATTCGACGCTGCACCAGCACGGTTCGCGCCCGTGAATTCCGCACTCGAACATCCGGCCGCAGCCGAGGCACTGTTGTTGATCAGCATCCAGGTTCATGGCGCAATCGTGACAGGATTCCAGATCGTGAGGATGCCAACGATAATAAACAAGAATGCGGCCAAAATGCGCACGGTGCGCATCGGGATTTTCCGCGCCAGCTTTTCTCCGATCCAGACCGCCGGAACGTTGGCAAGCATCATGCCGAGCGTGGTGCCGAGGATCACCGGCAGCAGTTGGTTGAAGCGTGCGGCCAGTGCGATAGTCGCGAACTGCGTCTTGTCGCCCATCTCGGCCATGAAAAACGCCACAAATGCGGTGACAAACGCGCCGGCCTTATGCAGTCGCGGCAAATCGTCGGGCGAATCCGGATGCAGCGCCCACAGTCCGAACGCAATGAACGAGAATCCCACGATCCAGGCAAGGGTTGCGGGTGGCACCGATCCGGCCAGAAGGCTGCCAAGCCATGCAGCCAGCGCATGATTGGCGAGCGTAGCGCAGAGAATCCCGCCGATGATGGACCAGGGCTTGCGCAATCTCGCAGCCAGCACGAAGGACAGGAGCTGGGTCTTGTCGCCTATTTCCGCGACCGCAACCAACGATACGGACGTGATAAATACTTCCAATCTAGAGCCCGCTCGACGTAGTCGAGAAGAATAAAGACACGCTGATTGCTATTGTCCAAGAATCGCTCAACTACGCTCCGACAGACGGATGTTGGCCGCGGTCAACCGGGCAATGAGAATCCGCAGGAAGGCTTGATTGAACTGTTTCTGACATGCATCGGTCGCTTTCTGCAGCGCAGTAGCCTTGATCTCGATTGCGGTGAGTGGCGTTATCGACGCTATCGTGGTGACGCGATTTGCCTTGCTGTCTTCGAAGTAGAGAATTTCTCCGAAACAGTCGCCGGCATCCAGGATATTGAGCGGGTTGTTGGCCTTGGTGACTTGCGCGCGGCCCGCCGCGATTACGTAAAAATTTTCGCCGACGTCACCTTCGCGTATGACGATCTTCTCCGGGGCAATGCGGCGGAACGTGGCGATGCGCACGGTTTCCCAAATCTCCACGTCGCGAAACCCGCTGAAGAATGCCAGCGCCTTGATGGTGCTGAATTTCTCCGTGTCCGAAATGGAATCCGGCGGTAGCTCGAGATGACGGTAAGTCTGGGTTAGTTCCCGGCTGAATTCGCCCCAGGTCTGGTGCCGCAGCTGGAGATTCTTGTTCACGGCGCGCATGACCACATTATCGAGCGCCGGCGGAATATCGGTGCGAAGCGCCGAGGGCGGCGCAGGTTCGATATTGAGGATCTGGTAGAGGAGGCTGGCCTTGTTGGCACCTATGAAGGGTAACCTTCCCGTCAACAGCTGATACAACACGATGCCGAGCGAGTAGATGTCGGTCTGGTGTGAAAGCTCCTTGTCCTGCACCTGCTCCGGGGACATGTAAGCGGGCGAACCGACACCTTGCAGGTGCGTGTGATCGCCTCCCGAATGCAGCGCCACGCCGAAGTCGCTTATCTTGATGTCGCCGCGCGCGCCGATCAGGATGTTCGCCGGCTTGATGTCGCGGTGGATGATGCCGTGACGATGCGCGAATTCCAGCGCCAGGCTGCACTTGAATGCAATTTCGACAATCCGATCCACGGGCAGCAGATTGGAGACATTGCAGAAGTGCTCGAGCGTGGGGCCATTCACATACTCCATTACGATGTAGCTGTATTCGTCGAATGCGTCGGCATCGTAGATCGCCATGATGTGCGGGTGGATCAGTTTTCCCACCAGCGATGCCTCGTTCAGAAACACCTTGTGGAAACGACGCCGCAGGTCCGTGTCGATGCCATCTGCCGCGCTGACTACCTTGATCGCCACGTCGCGGTTGGCGAACGGATCGCGCCCCAGGTAGACGCGGCTGGTGCCGCCGCGTGCGATTTCGCGGGTCACCGGATACTTGCCGATTTTCAAAGGAAGCGGTTCATTCATGCTCAAGGCCCACTCGCGTCAGCGCGGGGCAGGGACTTTCATGCCCCGCTGCACTGCCGGACGCGCGCCGATGACGTCGTACCAGCGCTGGACGTTGGGGAAGTCCTTAAGCTCAACTTTGTGCCAGTCATGGCGCGCCACCCACGGATACGTGGCAATGTCCGCTACGGAATATTGCGTTGCCAGCCAGTCACGGCCGGCGAGATGCTTGTCCATGACGCCATACAGTCGCCGGGT
>JANMYN010000107.1:0-3205 GCA_031382195.1 Betaproteobacteria bacterium | reverse complement strand
TCGCTTTCGGGCGCGATCCTGCTCATCATCGGCGCAGCAACCGGCATGGCCTGGTCGCTCACCCAGTCCGGTTTTTCGCAGCAACTCGCCGCGGCGATGGCGGCACTGCCGGGCGGGAAAGCGGGCTTCATCGCCGTGTCGATCCTGGTCTTCATCATCCTGGGCAGCGTGCTGGAGGGCATTCCCGCCATCGTGCTGTTCGGCCCGCTGCTGTTTCCGATCGCGAAGCAAATGGGCGTGCACGAGGTGCACTACGCCATGATCGTCATTCTGGCGATGGGCATCGGATTATTTGCACCGCCGTTCGGCGTCGGCTATTACGCGGCCTGCGCCATCGGGCGCACCAACCCGAGCGAAGGCATCCGGCCGATTGCCGGCTACCTCCTGGCCCTGGCGGTCGGCTTGATTCTGGTCGCGGCGGTGCCGTGGATTTCGATCGGTTTCCTGAAGAAGTGACCTTAACCGTCCGAGGCGAATAACATGGCTGCTGATCACGAAACGCCCACATCTCCGCTCGCGTCACCTCTTCCCTCTTCCCTCAAGAGGGAAGGTATAACGCGTCGCCAGGTCCTCACTGCCGGAGCGGCGTTGCCGCTGTTCGGAATCATCAGTCGGCGGGGGCTGGCCGCGCGACCGAAGTACCGATTCAAGTTCGCCGGCAATCTGCCCATGACACACCCGATCAACGTGCGGGTGAAGGAAATCATTCCGAAGATCCTGGAGGAATCGGACGGTCAATTGGAAGTGCGGATGTTTCCAAATAACCAACTCGGCGGCGACTCCGATATGTTGTCCCAACTGCGCAGCGGCGCGCTGGAAATGTTCGTGCTGTCCGGCACCAATGTCCTGTCCACGATGGTGAAGCAGACGGCGCTTTACGGGGTCGGGTTCGCGTTCAAGGATTATTCGCAGGTGTGGGCCGCCCTCGACGGTGATCTCGGCAACTACCTGCGCGGGATCATCGCGAAGGTCAACCTTCACGCCTTCGACAAATTGTGGGACATCGGCTTCCGGCAGATCACCAGCAGCACAAAGCCGATCCTGACGCCGGATGATTTGAAGGGCTTCAAGATCCGCGTGCCCGTGAGCCCATTATGGGGGTCTTTGTTCCAGCACCTTGGCGCAGCACCGACCTCCATCAACTTCGCCGAGGTGTACTCGGCTTTGCAGACGCATATCGTCGATGGCCAGGAGAATCCACTGTCGCTGATCCTGATCGCCAAGCTGTACGAGGTGCAGAAGCACATCTCGATCACCAACCACATGTGGGACGGCCAGTTCACGCTGGTTAACGCGCGTGTATGGAGGTCGCTGCCGGAGAAGCTGCAGGAAATTCTGGCGCGCAACTTCAATGCGGCGGCGATGCGGGAGCGTGAGGATCTGGCGAAGCTCAATCAGAACGTCGAGAGCGAACTGACCAGGCTCGGACTGCTTTTCCACCGCACCGACCCCGAGCTTTTCCGGGCCGCGATATCCAAGGCCGGTTACTACAGGAAATGGAAAGCAACGTTCGGCGGCGAGGCTTGGGCAATGCTCGAGACGTACGCCGGTCCGCTGGTGTAAACCGGGTACCGCAAAAGGAGAAACAGGAAATGACGAATCGACGCGCATGGCGAGCCGCAACGCCCGGCAGCCCTCTGTCCCGGCCCCGCCGGAGTTTTTTGCAGGCCGCGTGTGCCCCGCTGCTGCTGGGCGGGATGTCGGCACTGCCCGCCATGGCGCTTGCCTCAAACGAACGCAGGAAGCCTGTGGAAACGCCGGGGAAGACCTGGCTCGAAGTATCGTTGAACGGCCCCTGGTCGCGCGACAGGCAGCCTGGGATCCCGATCGCGGTCAAGGACATCGTAGCTGAGGGCATCGCTTGCGCTCGCGCGGGTGCGGCGATCGTCCATGTGCACGCTTACGACGAAACGACCGGCCGGCAGAAGGACGATGCGGATCTGTACGCGGCGATCATCGAAGGCATCCGTGCGAAGGAAGACGTGGTGGTGTACCCCACGCTTCCCTTCGCCGGCAGCGTGGACGCCCCCAACATGATGAGCGCGCAGGAGCGCTTTGCGCACACCGAAACGCTGGCCAAGCGCGGGCTGCTGGAGTGGACGGTGGTGGATCCCGGCTCCACCAACATCACGCGGCTCGACGAGATCGCTGCGGGCAAGCAGGGCTTCGTGTATGCCAATCCGGAATCGCACATCCGGCTCGGCCTGGAACTCTGCTCCCGTTACCGCATCCATCCGGGATACGCGCTCTACGAGCCCGGCTTCGTGCGGCTGGGCGCGGCGTTGGAGCGCGCCTACCCGCAGGTTCCGCAATGCATCTACCGCTTCATGTTCTCCGACGGTCTGAGCTTCGGCTTCCCGCCGCGCCCCTACGCGCTGGATGCCTTCCTGCAGCTGCTGGCGGACGAGGCGCCGCATGCGCCGTGGATGATCGCGGGGCTGGACGTGAACATCACGCCGCTGATGGCGTATGCCGCGGAGCGCGGCGGTCATATCCGTGTGGGGCTGGAGGATGCGCCGTTCGGGGCAAGCAAAACCAATGTGCAGTTGGTGGAAGAGGCGGTCGCCGTGGTCCGCTCTGTGGGCAAGGAGCCGGCGAACATCAAGGAGATCCGGCAAGCGCTGGCACGCGCATGAATCTGCTCAATTTCGACGCGCACCGGAAAGCCGTTACGAAGCAGTCAGACAGCAAGCTCGTATCGCTGTCCATCTGAAATAAGAGGCGACGATGGGATCACTCCAAGTACCGCAGCGGGTCGCGCTCATCACCGGCGCCGCGAAAGGGATCGGCGCGTCGATCGCGGACGTCCTCGCGCAGCAGGGCATGCACGTGCTGATCGGCGATATCGACGAAACGCAGGCACGGGCCAAGGCTGAAGCGCTGACGGGCGCCGGGCGGACGGCCTCAGCGCTGCGGATCGACGTCGGCGACCCCGCATCGATTGCCGCCGCCTTCGAAGTCATCGATCGGCTATGCGGCCGTTGCGATATCGTGGTGAACAACGCCGGGATCGCCAAGACCTTCCCCTTCGTCGACTTCCCGCTGGAGAGCTGGCAGGCCCACCTGGCCATCAATGTCACCGGGGTCCTGCTGTGCGCCCAGGCCGGTGCCCTGCGCATGATGCGCGAGCGCTGGGGCCGGATCATCAACATCGCATCGGTCGCGGGAATGCGCGCGGTCGGCGCAGGTCGGACCGGATACGGGA
>JANMYN010000096.1:0-6120 GCA_031382195.1 Betaproteobacteria bacterium | reverse complement strand
GGCATGGGAAAAACGGCTAAGCGACGATGACATCCGCAGGATCATCGCACACATCCGAACGTTCTGAATCCGACCGATCCCCGATTGCATCATCGCGTTGGCCAGGACGGCCGAGGCATTGCAAAGGCTCTGAAGTGGTTGGTGTGGGTAGCAGGGCAAGTTGGAAGTGGAATTTCAACCGAGGAGGAGAATGAAATGAAAATACTAAGATACGCGGCAATACTCGCATTGGCTGTCGGGTCCGTATCAGGGTCCGCTTTCGCGCAGGATCGCGCGAAGGCGGAGCCTGGCGGCCCGGCGGGAAAATGGTCGACGCGCACGCCCGTTACGCCGGACCCGAGCAAGATCAAAGTAGCAGCAGGGTACAAGGTCGGCGTATTCGCCGCCGGCCTCGATACGATCACTTCGATCACGGTCGATAAGAGCGACAACGTTTGGGTCGCCATTTCGGGCAATACCTTCGGCTTTCCGCCGGAAGGCATCGACAAGCCTCATGTGAAGATCTTCGACAAGTCCGGCAAGCTGATCAAGGACAACGTCGGTCTGGGCATGTTCAAGTCCTTTGCCCTGAACGAAATCGGCTTTTGCCCGGAGAACGGGCGTACCTATGTCGGCGACTACAGCTACGGCATCTGGGAAATAGACGGCGTGAACGGTACACCCAAGCTGATCATGAACGAGGTTCCGATCGGTGACCACGCGCTGGGCGGCATCACGTGCCGGGATGGCTGGTTGTATTACGCAGTGGGCGCGCCGTCGAATTCGGGCTTTGCCGATCCGGACATCCATGGCTGGACGGATGCGATCGATCCTTACTGGGAAAAGCGCACGCCCGCCGGCGTCCCGGCGCTGCCGCGCGACCCACCCTGCCGCGACATCGTGCTGACCGGGCTCAATATCCGCGACAGCCAGGGCAATCTGACCGGCTCGTACCTGCCCAAAGGCACGCCTTCCAAGCCGGGCCAGGTGATCAAGGCGCAGAAGCCCTGCGGTGGCGCCATTCACCGGGCTAAGCTGAAAGCCGATAGCAGCTACACTCGCGACGACTGGGAAGTGTATGCGATGGGGCTGCGCAACTCCTCGGGTGTCGCGTTTGGCCCCAAGGGTTCGCGCTTTGAAAAAGCGCTGGCTGTCAGCGACAACGGGCACAACGACAAGGGCAATCGCCGCGTCGCCAACGCCGCCGAGCGACTCTTCATCTTTACCGAGAAGGGACAGGATGCGGGCTTCCCGGACAAGGACGGCGACAACTTCGTCAACATCAAGCGCTCCGGTCCTGACGTCTATCGCGGCAATAAGTTCGACCCGACGCGGCCGAATCCCCAGTTGTACATCGGGGACAAGCCGTTCATTCCGCAACTGCCGCCTTATCGTTTCATCGACCACTCGATCGGGGTTCGCGGCACACCGCTGATCGTTGCCAATCCCAACCCCAACGGCTACATCAATCCGGTCCTGGAATGGGACACCAACAACCCGATGGACGGGTTGGCTTGGGCGCCAAAAGCCTTCGGCGCGCCGCCGGACACGCTCTATCCCGCTGTGTTCGGCATCATCGACAACGGTCCTGAAAGCCTGCGTCCGATGTGGCCGGCCATCGTGAAGGTTGAGTTCCTCAACCCGACCGGTGTCAAGTGGTCGATCTTCGCCGAGAATATCGATCCGGGTCCCAATGCCTATCAGAAGAAGGAAAACCGCGGCGGGTTCGAGCGCACCAACGACGTCGAGTTCAGCATGGATGGCAAGACGATGTATGTTGCGGATTACGGCGAACTGTATGTGAACTACCAGATGGAATCGCCGTTCTACACCACGCCGAAATCAGCGGTGGTCTGGACCATCACGAAGGAGTAACAGGCTGGTTTAGTGCGATCCCGGCGGCTGAAAGGCCGCCGGGATTTTTTACGCCCGGATATCGGCAGCGGGTCGGGTGGGAAATGTGACGGGGAAACACATTCGCAAACTAGCGCGTCGCGCGGGCAGCCTTTTCGCGCAATTCGACGAGGATCGGATCCACTGCCAGGTTCACGCCAGTTACCGTCACCGTGGCCGTGAATGTCCCATCGTCCAGTTCATGCAGGTCGTGCAGCACGATGTGCTTGACCTGATGAATCATGTTCGAGAGCAGGGCATTGAGGCGGTTGCGCACGGCGATTGAAGTCGCGTCGCCGTCAGACGATTGCAGAACACCGTCGGGGCGCACGCGAACCAGTGAATCCGGCGATTCGATCCGGAAGCGGCACCAGCCCGCCGATTCGCACCCGCGAAACTCGGCTTCGATCTCTCCGGCGTTCTTTCTGACTGACGATTCCGCCTGGCTTGCAGGCGCGAACAGCAGGCAGAGCGCCGCGGCGCTCGCCGCCAGCAGATTCAATGGGGATCGTGGCATTAAAAGCATGCGCGGCGTTATATCAGGTTTTGGTTTCCGTCGGCAAAATCGAACGCTTGATTCCATCAGACCACAATGGTGCCGGGGTCGCTGCAATCATCGCCACGGCCGCATTTCGCACCGGTAAAATAGCGCATTGCCGCTCCGCTCCGGCAGGCGGTCCTTCCTTGTTTTACCGATCTATTTCCCAATATACCGTCCATGTCCGACAAGCATTCCGAAGCCATCCATATTCATGGCGCCCGCCAGAACAATCTCAAGAACCTCGACGTCGATCTGCCGCTGAACGAACTGCTGGTGGTGACCGGCGTCTCCGGCTCCGGGAAATCCTCGCTGGTGTTTGACACGTTGTACGCAGAAGGACAGCGCCGTTACGTCGAGACATTTTCTCCGTACGCCCGCCAGTTTCTCGATCGCATGGACAAGCCGCAGGTCGATCGCATCGACGGCATTCCGCCGGCCATTGCCATCGACCAGACCAATCCCGTTCGCACCTCGCGATCCACCGTCGGCACGATGACGGAACTCGCTGATCATCTGAAACTACTCTTTGCCCGGGCCTCGCAGCTTTATTGCCGCGGCTGTGCCCAACCAGTGCGCCGCGACAATCCCGATTCCATTTATGCGGACCTGCAGGCGAGGGCGCAGCAGGCCGGCGATCCGCGGCTGGTAATTACCTTCCCCGTCATTACTCCAAAGAATTTCTCCGAGGAAGAAATCCTGCAGCTGCTTGAAAGTCAGGGCTACACCCGCATCCATTCAAAGGCGAAGGACAGGCTGGAAGTCGTCCAGGACCGATTGCGCATGTCCTCCGCGGAACGCGCGCGCGTCATCGAAGCCCTCGAAGCCGCGCTGCGCGTTGGACAGGGGAAGGTCAACGTTTATCCTTTGCAGGAGAGCGAAGGCGCGCGCGATAGCGCGAACCAATCACCAATCACTAATTACCATTTACCGGTCGCCGCTTCCTGGCGTTTCAGCGGCGACCTTCATTGTCCCGACTGCGACATTCATTATCGCGAGCCGAGCCAGAGCACGTTTTCGTTCAATTCACCGGTGGGCGCATGCGAAACCTGTCGCGGCTTCGGCCGTGTGATCGGCGTCGATTACGGCCTGGTGATCCCGGACGAGGCTAAGACCCTCGGCGGCGGCGCAGTGAAGCCCTGGCAGACGCAGAGCTTCAAGGAATGCCAGGACGATCTCGTGAAGTACGCGAAGAAGCGCGGCATCCCGCTCGACAAGCCGTGGCGGAGCTTGAGCGCGGCGCAAAAAAGCTGGGTCATCGACGGCGAACCGGAATGGCTGAACTGGAAAGAGTCCTGGCCCGGCGTCTGGGATGGCGTGAAGCACTACAACGACTGGCTGGAGATCAAGGCATACAAGATCCATATCCGCGTTCTGCTCTCGCGATATCGCGCGTACACGCCGTGCGCAGCTTGCGAAGGCAGCCGGCTGAAGCCGGATGCGCTGTTGTGGCGGGTCGGCAACAAGCAGGATGCGGATGCCGTGCTCGATCCGCGCATGCGCTTTCGCCCGAAGGATGTCGCATGGAGCGACACCCAACTCCACGAAGTGCCCGGCCTGACCGTCCACGACCTGATGCAATTACCGGTGGATCGCTGCGCCAGGTTTTTTTCGTCGGCGCATCTGCCCACCGTCGCGCTGGATGAGGCAACCGAGCTATTGCTGGGCGAGACGCGCACCCGGCTTTCCTATCTGCAGGAAGTCGGACTCGGCTACCTGACGCTCGACCGCCAGTCGCGCACGCTGTCCGGCGGCGAAGTCCAGCGCATCAATCTCACCACCGCGCTGGGCACGTCGCTGACCAACACGCTGTTCGTGCTCGACGAGCCTTCGATCGGACTGCACCCGCGCGACATGGGCCGCGTCATCGCCGTCATGCGCAAACTGCGCGACGCCGGTAACTCGCTGGTGGTGGTCGAGCACGATCCGCAGATCATGTTCGCGGCCGATCGCATCCTCGACATGGGTCCGGGGCCGGGAGAAAAGGGCGGCGAGATCGTGTTCTTCGACCGGCCGTCGGCGCTCGCCGCGAACGAAAAATCCCTGACCGGTGAATATCTGCGCGGCCGGCGCCGTGCCGACACGGGATTGAAGCGGCTGGCGGTGGAGCCGGAAGATCCCCGGCTGGAAATCCTCGGCGCAACCGAGCACAACCTCAAGGACATCGACGTCGCGATTCCACTCAACCGGCTGGTGTGCGTAACCGGCGTTTCAGGTTCGGGAAAATCCACGCTGATGCAAGACGTCCTCTATCCGGCGCTGCTGAAACTCAGGGGTAAACCCACCGAAGCGGCGGGCGCGCACAAGGCGCTGGCCGGCGCGGATCTGGTAGGCGATGTGGTGATGGTGGACCAGAAGCCGATCGGGCGTACCACGCGTTCCAACCCCGCGAGTTACGTCGGTGCCTTCGATGCGATCCGCGACCTGTTTGCGAAATCGCCGATGGCGAAGGAGCGCACTTACAAACCCGGCATGTTCAGCTTCAACTCCGGCGACGGGCGTTGTCCGACCTGTGGCGGGAACGGCTTCGAGCATGTCGAAATGCAATTCCTCTCCGACGTTTATCTGCGTTGTCCCGATTGCGACGGCCGCCGCTACCGGCCGGAACTTCTCGAAGTCACCATTGCGCCCGACGGCAAGCAGGCCCGGAGCATTGCCGACGTGCTCGACCTGACCGTCTCGGAGGCGGTCGACTATTTTGCGAGTTCGCCGGAAGTGCTGCGCCGGCTGAGACCGCTCGCAGACGTCGGCCTGGAGTACTTGCGGCTCGGACAACCCGTGCCAACCCTGTCCGGCGGCGAAGCGCAGCGCCTGAAACTTGCGGGCCATCTTACCCAGGTCGAGGCAGTGGCGAAGAGAGGTACGCTGTTTCTTTTCGACGAACCGACTACCGGTCTGCATTTCGAAGATATCGCGAAACTGCTGCGTTCGTTCCGGCGCCTGGTGGAAGCGGGGCATTCGCTGCTGGTGATCGAGCACAACCTCGATGTGATCGCGGCGTGCGACTGGATCATAGACCTCGGTCCTGAAGGTGGCGAAGCGGGCGGCGGAATTGTCAGCGTGGGCACGCCGGAACAGATCAGGCGCGATCCGAAATCGCATACCGGCGTCGCCCTGAAGGGATACGAGCAGGCCATCGAGAACGGCGCCTTTGCGCAGCCGGCGCCCGGTGCCGGAGACGTTCTCCCTCGCCCCACGTCCCCCGCCCCCCGTCCCTCAATCGAAATCCACAACGCCCGTGAACACAATCTGAAAAACATCGATCTGTCGTTGCCGCTCGGCAAGTTCACCGTGATCACGGGCGTATCCGGCAGCGGCAAATCGACGCTGGCATTCGACATCGTGTTCGGCGAAGGCCAGCGCCGCTACCTGGAATCGCTGAACGCGTACGCGCGCCAATTCGTGCAGGTCGCTTCACGCCCGGATGTGGATGCGATCTACGGCATCCCGCCGACGGTGGCGATCGAGCAGCGCACCAGCCGCGGCGGGCGCAAGAGCACGGTCGGCACGCTCACCGAGATCCATCATTTTCTGCGCCTGTTGTTCGTGAAACTGGGCACGCAGCACTGCCCGGATTGCATGGTGCCGATCGAGCCGCAAAGTCCCGAAGCGATCGCGGCGCGCATCCTGCGCGACTACAAGGGCCGGCACATCGGCCTGATGGCGCCGCTGGTGGTGAATCGCAAAGGCGTCTACACCGACCTCGCCAA
>JANMYN010000017.1:0-1799 GCA_031382195.1 Betaproteobacteria bacterium | reverse complement strand
TGATCCTAAACTCACTTGCATCCTAGCATATTTTGCAGTGCACCAAATCTGTTTCTCATAGGACAAGTCACTATATCGACCCTTGATTACTAATATGAACCTCGCCCTCGAGGGCGAAATTTTCAGATGCCGCAGCCGCGGATTATCCTGGCGCCTAAATGGCGCCTGAAATGGCTCCGGAGCAGTCGCGCGCTCAGGATTCTACCGGCGTCGATTGCTCTCGCCTCCATCAAGTCACGACTCAAAATTCAGGGCATACATATGCATACACAATTGGCCCAATACCGCACCGGCAATGCTGTCCACCGAACTGGAAATCACCGGTAAAGCGCTTGCATCCGTGCACCGATTCGGATAAATATAGCACCTGAAAACCCCTACATTATCAATGGCAAGCACGGCGGCTTTTTGCCGCCGTGTGCTTTTTGGAGCCGGGGAAATACGGCCTGGTGGGCACGATGATGCAACATGTAATGAAAACTTATGGCCGGCAGGCGATCGCGTTCTCGCGGGGCGACGGTTCGTGGCTCTGGGATCTGCAGGGCAAGCGCTATCTCGACTGCGTAAGCGGTGTTGCGGTCACAGGTCTCGGGCATGCCCATCCCCGGCTGGTGGCAGCCATCGTCGCCCAAGCGGCGCGTGCTATGCATGTGTCGAATCTGTACGAGATTCCCGAACAGGAGCAGCTTGCCGCCCGACTTTGCGCACTTGCCGGAATGGACAGCGCTTTTTTTTGCAATTCCGGATGCGAAGCCAACGAAGCGGCGATCAAGCTTGCACGTCTCTACGGCCATCAGAAGGGTGTCGAAGTGCCAGCCATCATCGTGATGGAGAACGCCTTTCATGGCCGCACCATCGCGACGTTGTCGGCCACCAGCAGCCGCAAAGTGCAGGCCGGTTTCGAACCTCTCTTGACCGGGTTCGTGCGCGTGCCTTACAACGATCTGCCCGCGCTCGAGCAAGTGGCGGCAGTCAATCCGAACATCGTCGCCGTGCTGGTCGAGCCGGTCCAGGGAGAGAGCGGCGTCCATGTCCCGGAGGATGGATATATCCCGCACCTGCGCAAGATTTGCGATGAAAGGGGATGGTTGTTGATGCTCGATGAAGTGCAGACCGGCATGGCGCGGACCGGTAAATGGTTCGCGCATCAGCATCTCGGGATAGCCCCCGATGTGATGTCGCTCGCCAAGGGACTCGGCAACGGTTTCCCCATTGGCGCCTGCCTCGCGCGCGGTGCCGCCGCCAGCGTATTTACCCCGGGCAAGCATGGCTCCACCTTCGGCGGCAATCCGCTGGGTTGCGTTTGCGCCATCACCACACTGGCGATCATAGAGGACGAAGGCCTGGTTGAGCGTGCCGGCAAGATCGGGCAGAAAATTCGGGAAGGACTCGCAAAACTCCTTGCCGGCACGCCAGGTGTCAGGGAAATCCGCGGCAAAGGCCTGATGATCGGAATCGAACTCGACAGGCCATGCGGCGACCTGGTGGTTCGCGGATTCGACGCCGGCCTGCTGATCAACGTAACAGCGGATTCGGTGGTGCGCCTGCTGCCGCCACTGAATCTGAAAGACTCCGAAGTGCAAACTCTGATCGACGGCGTCGCCGGCCTGATCAAGACTTTTCTGAATGCCGGTGCCGCCTCGGCAGTTGCTCGCTGACGCTCTGACCATGCAATCCCCGAAACATTTTCTGCAGTTCAAGGATCTGTCACGTGACGAGCTCGATCACGTGTTTGAGCGTACGCGCCGGATCAAACAGCAGTTCAAGGCGTACAAGCCCTATCAACCGCTCTTCGATCG
>JANMYN010000892.1:0-2546 GCA_031382195.1 Betaproteobacteria bacterium | reverse complement strand
GCAGTCCAAGGGCAAGATGATCGGCTGGTTCTTCATCGACCAGGTGATCGGCAAGCACGAGCTCATCACCTACGCGCTGGGCCTCAACGCCGACGGCAGCGTACGCCAGTTCCAGATCATCGAGTACCTGGAAGCCTACGGCTCGCAGGTGCGCTATCCGAATTGGCGCGACCAATTCATCGGCAAGACGGTGGAGAGCCTGCTGCGAATCGACAGCGATATCGCCAACATTAGCGGCGCGACTCTGTCGGCTCGCCATGTGACCGATGGCATCAAGCGACTGCTATTCCTCCACCAGTCCGTCCTGCGTTGAATTCTCGCGCCCGCGTCCGGCGATGCCCCTGAATCCGAAATGAAGATGAAAATCGACAAGAAAGGCGGCGGACTCGTCTATTCCACCGATGGTGGCACGACGTGCTCTTCGTGCTGCCAGCCGACTGGCCAATGTACTTGCGGCCAGAAAAAACCGACTGCGGTTTCTGACGGCATCGTGCGAGTCTCCAGGCAAACCAGCGGCCGCAACGGAAAAAACGTCACCGTGATCAAGGGCCTCGCGCTGGATTCCGACGCATTGACTCGGCTCGGCAAGCAATTCAAAGCAGCGTGCGGTTCCGGCGGCACGGTGAAAGACGGTGCGATCGAAATTCAGGGCGATCATCGCGATCGCCTGATCGAGGCCCTCGGCAAACAAGGCTGGGTCGTCAAGCGCGCCGGCATGACCACGATTATTTTTTCTACCCGATCGAGGGCGGTACGCTCGAGGTGACCCGCGAGAGCGGCACCATCCGGCTGACGCTGGGTGCCGGCCAAGTTTACTTTCGCAAAGGCGGAGACACTCATGCGGCGAAGAATGTCGACGACCATCGCTATCACGAGGTATTGGTCGAGCTGAAGGGCTGAGTTTCCCTGGGGGCCGTCGACGTTCGTCCCTGGTGCCTTCCCGCCAACGCGTCGCCGCGAACTGGCTTACGGCTTCCGTTCAGGAAGGGGGACGCGGTGCTTGCGAATTTCCTGGACCAGAGGACCCGCGGCAGCGACGAAGGAAAGAAGCGGATTGTCCCGGCAATACTTGTCGATGTACGCGAAGAGTTCGGGCGGGTCGGGCATTTTGTCCTGCGGCACCTGGTTGGCCGAATTGCCGAAGTTGTAGCCGGAGACGAATCCGCGGAACCACGTACCGTAAATGGTGCGCACAGCCTCGTTATCCCGGGCGCGTGTCCAGGCAGCGCAGGAGATGTCTTCAAAACTGAATATGGCAATATCAGGTACGTCTTGCGCCGCGGCCATTGAAAAATTCACAACACAAAGCGCCGCGACCCCGAGGCATTCCCATTTCATTTCGCTTTCCCCCTTTCTGGCCCCGCCGTTAGTTTGCTGCTGTGTGTTGGTTCTGACCTGAGGTTTGCATGCATTCATTGACGCAAAACCGCGACCGCAATCAGGTACACCGCAAGGCATGTAGAGGCATTTCGTAATTGACAATAACCGAAGCGCTCAGTTCCCGACCCCAACACTGCGCTCCGCTCCAGGTGCTCCCTCCTCCTGGAGGACCAGGGTTGGGGTGAAGATTGATCCGATTCACCGACATGAATTAGGCAAAGATCGGTAAACGACGGCTGCGGTAGTCTCGTCCAGACCTCGACCGGACGCAAGATTCTCGGGCAGTCCAAATTGAAATTCCGCCGCAGGGACCAACCATCATTTTTGCCACGACGCGTGCCCCGCGGCTTGGTCTGCATCGCCCGCACATCCATTGCGCGGCAGTTGCCGGCCAGGACGACAGTCACCCTCAAGAAAGCGACCCGGGATGCCGTTTATGGAATTGATCGAGGAGGTTCCGATGACGACCGTATTGAGCGAAATCCAATCCTTAGACCCGGCCGAGGCCGGCAGCACGTTGTCGTCGGCGGAAGAGGATGCCCTTGCCGGCCTGTTCGAAAACTGGGAGATGTTTTCGCAGGATGCGAACATCATACGGCCGATTTCGCCGCTTGCCCTCAAGCTGCTGAGTCTGGACGAAGGCTCGTCCACTCCCGGCCGTGACCTCGCCAAAATCATCGAGAGCGACCCGATCCTCACGGCGCGCATGCTCGGCCTTGCCAACTCGGTTGCATTCGGCGGGTCCGCCAAGCCAATATTCAAAGTAAGCGAGGCAATCGTACGGCTCGGCGTCGATACCGTTCTCACTGCGGCCTTTTCACAGCTCTCGGCGCAATGGTTACGCGGTGCATGTAAACATTCCGATCCATCGCTGATTCACGGTTTGTGGCTCGAATATCTGATCACGGCGCACTGTGCGCGTGAACTGGCAAAGCGGTTGCCTGACGGTGAAGTCGACGGTTCGCTGGCCTATGCGGCGGGGCTTTTGCACGACGTGGGAACGATTGCCCTCGTCTGCGCGCAACCGGAGCCGATGTCGCGTTTTCTGCGGACCGAATATGATTTGGGCGGGCCTCTTTACGCCGGCTTCGTGGCGGCGCACACACAACTCGGCGGCGCGTTGCTGCGTCGCTGGCGCGCGCCAGCCGAGATCGCCACGGTGGCTG
>JANMYN010000883.1:0-8244 GCA_031382195.1 Betaproteobacteria bacterium | reverse complement strand
CCGGCCAGACCGAGCACTCGCAGGCCGCTTTCGTGTTCGATATTGACATCGGATCGAAATACGAACTTGCGCAACCGCTCGGCCACCGAGGCGGAAATGTCGGCCGGCAGCTGCATCAGGTAACCTTGTGGCGTCGACAAGAGCAGGAAGTTGGCCAGGAGCCGTCCCTTGGGCGTGCAGTAACCACCAAACTGCGCCTGATCCGCGTTCACCTCGTCGAGATCGCAGGTCAGTTGTCCCTGCAGAAAGGTTTTGGAGTCCGTGCCATGAAATCGCAACAAGTCAAAATGCGTAAGAGGGATGACCACGGCACCTGTGCGAGCGGCCTCGAATTCGCGCCGCGGATCCCCGAAGTGGGGAAGGGCCGTCGCGCCAAGGCTGACAATATTGTTCCAGTCGATCAAATCACCCATGTCCTTCCCAATCCTTTGTCGCCGATTATAAGTCGGCCAACGCTGTGCGCGCGTCGCCATTGCGGCTCCGGTTAGCGGCTTCGCGGCTGCTGGCCAGTGCGCTCCTGCTTGCGCATGGCGCCGCAATCGCCTGCGTGGTCCTGTTTCTGCCGGAATGGTGGATGGCCGCGCCGGGCTCGGCAGCCATTGCAGCCAGTCTTGTTTTTCATATTCGCCGGGATGCGTTGCAGCTATCCGGCCGGGCCGTGACCGAAATTGTGCTGAAAGACGATTCACGGTGCGAATTCACCTTGAGAAATGGCGATACGCTGGCCGGAAACATAGAAGGATCGAGCTTCGTCGCCCCGTTATTGATCGTCATCAATGTCCGGCCGGGAGGGCAGGGCGGGCGCCGGGCGGCGATTCTGATGTCGGACAGTGCTCCGGCCGAGGACCTGAGGCGCGTGAGGGTATGGCTAAGACATCGCGTCCGGCCCGATGCCGCCGCCTCAAGGCGCCCTTAAGACCGTGTCGCGCGGCTCCGCCAGCATGCCCGGATAGTCCCGGCTGAAATGCAGGCCGCGGCTTTCGTGTCTCGCCATCGCGCTACGCACGATCAAGTCGGCCGTCGTGACCAGGTTGCGCAAGTCGAGCAGGTCGGCACTCACCCGGAAGTTCGAGTAAAACTCCTGGATTTCCTCGGTCAGCAGGCTGATCCGATGGCGCGCCCGCTCGAGGCGCTTGCTGGTGCGCACAATGCCTACGTAGTCCCACATGAATCGTCGCAGCTCGTGCCAGTTGTGCGAGATGACAATTTCTTCGTCTGCGTCGGTGACCCGGCTTTCGTCCCATTGCGGCAACGCTGGCGTCCGCAATTTCGGTTGCCCAAGAATATGCATTGCCGCGGCTTTGCCGAATACCAGGCACTCCAGCAGGGAATTGCTGGCCAGCCGATTGGCGCCATGCAGCCCGGTATGCGCGGTTTCCCCGACTGCGTAGAGGCCGGCGAGGTCCGTGAGCGCGTCGCGATCAACCTGGATACCGCCACAGGTGTAATGGGCCGCAGGCACGACCGGGATAGGCTGGCGGGAAATGTCGATGCCTAACTCGAGGCAGCGGGCGTAGATGTTCGGGAAATGCTCCCGCAGGAAATCCACCGGCTGATGGCTGATGTCGAGATAAACGCAGTCCAGGCCACGCTTTTTCATTTCGAAGTCGATCGCCCGTGCCACTACGTCGCGCGGCGCCAGTTCGGCGCGCTGATCGTGTCCGGGCATGAAGCGCGTGCCATCGGGCAGGCGCAGTATCCCGCCTTCGCCGCGCACGGCTTCTGATATCAGGAACGATTTGGCGTGCGGGTGATACAGGCAGGTGGGATGGAACTGGATGAATTCCATGTTCGATACCCGGCAGCCGGCACGCCAGCCCATGGCAATGCCGTCCCCGGTGGCCGTGTCCGGATTGGTGGTGTACAGATACACCTTGCCGGCGCCGCCGGTGGCAAGTACCACCTGGTTCGCAGCGACGGTTTCAACGCGGCCGTTTTTTTCGTTCAGGCAATAGACGCCCAAGCACTGCTTTTCCCGGCGACCGAGCTTGCCCGCAGTGATCAGGTCCACCGCCATGTAATGTTCCAGAATTGTGATGTTCGGATGGGCCTTGATCTTGGCCTCCAGGGTGGTCTGGACCGCGTGGCCGGTCGCATCCGCAGCATGGATTACGCGCCGGTGGCTGTGTCCGCCTTCGCGGGTCAGGTGATAGCCGACCTCGCTGGCTGCGTCGCGCGTAAACGGAACCCCCTGGCCGATCAGCCATTCGATTGCCTGGCGGCCGTGCTCGACGACGTAACGGGTGATCTCGGGATTGCAGAGCCCGGCGCCGGCAATCTCGGTGTCGAGGACATGGTTGGCCGGGCTGTCGTCGTTGGCAAGTACGGCTGCGATCCCGCCCTGCGCCCAGTTCGATGCGCCGTCGAGAAGCTCGCGCTTGGTAAAAATGCCCACCTTTCGGTGGTCCGCCAGATGCAGCGCGACAGTGAGCCCGGCCAGGCCGCTGCCGATGATCGCAACGTCGAAGCGCTTCATGGATTTCTCGCTTGTTGGGAGCGCGGCAGTTTACCGCAATGCTGCACCTGCGATTCGTCATCCTGGCCGCATTTGGCGCGGGTGAACTAATGGACCGCGGCTCTGTCTGTGAATTAACGCGTCGTGTTACGTTTCCCGGACACGTCTCTGCAGGTATACTTACGCGCCTTTTGAGACGTACTGCAAACAATAATTCAGAATATTCGGGAAATTTGGCTAGATGGGCGACCGTGAAGTTGACCAGGCGCTGGTCGAGCGGGCGCAACGCGGAGACAAGCACGCCTTCGAGTTGCTCGTCGCGAAGTACCAACGCAAGCTTGGACGTCTGCTCTCCCGGTTCATCCGCGATCCTGCCGAGGTGGAGGACGTTGCCCAGGAAGCATTCATCAAGGCTTACAGGGCGCTGCCTTCGTTCCGGGGAGACAGCGCCTTTTATACCTGGCTGTATCGAATCGGGATCAACACCGCCAAAAATTATCTGGTGGCGCTTGGGCGCCGTGCGCCGACCACCACGGAATTCGACAGTGAAGAGGCGGAGAATTTCGAGGACGGCGATCAACTCCGGGATATGAATACCCCCGAAGCCGAGCTGATGACCAAACAAATTGCGTCCACAGTGAACCAGACGATGGAAGAGTTGCCTGAAGAACTACGGACCGCGATTACACTGCGGGAAATTGAGGGCATGAGTTACGAGGATATTGCGACCGTGATGAATTGCCCGATCGGAACAGTCAGGTCGCGTATTTTCAGGGCGCGGGAGACCATTGCAGAAAGGCTGCGCCCGTTGTTGGACACGAGCAAGGAAAAGAGGTGGTAGGCTATGGAACGAATTTCAGCATTCGTGGATGGCGAAGTCGAGGGGCCAGAAGTTACCGGCCAGGTCAGGCGGATGAAAGAAGACCCTCGCCTGCAGGCTGTCTGGGACACGTATCACCTTATCGGCGATACGCTGCGGGGCGAAAAGATCGGCTTTTCGCCGGATTTCAATGCTAAATTGCGCGCCAAGCTGGCTGAAGAGCCGACCATCCTGGCTCCGCGCAGGTGGACACGTCCGCAAACGAGCGTTCGCCGGTTCGCCCTGCCGGTTGCCGCTTCGCTGGGCGGTGTAGCACTGGTCGGATGGCTGGCCGTGTTCAACAATCCGTTTGCCCCGCAAAAGGACAATCTGGCTCTGAATTCGCCGCCCCCGCTGGCTGCGCAGGCCCATCTCGCCGCCAATCCGGCAAGCGGTGAGGTCAATGATTATCTTCTGGCGCACCAGCAATTCTCGCCTAGCACCACCATGCAGGGCGTCGCTTCGTATGTGCGCACGGTTTCGGGACAAGGCATGGAAGAAAAACGCTGACCATGATGTGTCAGGCGTTATGGTTGCCGGCGCTGCTCACGCTTGGCCTGTCGGCAGGGGGTGCTGCCGCGGATCCTTTGCAGCAATCCGAAGCGCTCGCGCTGTTGCAGAAAATAGCCGATGCGGCTCGTGAGTTGAATTACTCCGGCACCTTCGTCTATCAGCATGGCGACCAGGTCGAAACCTCACGGATCGTCCATTTTGTCGATGGCGGCAACGAGTACGAAAAACTGGAGACGCTCGACGGCCCCCGCCGCGAAGTTATTCGCAATAATGACGAAGTGCTCTGCTATTACCCGGACGCCAAGATTGTGCGTAGCGACAAACGCGTTGCGCGGCGTACCTTCCCTGCACTGCTTCCGGAGCAGTTGTCCTCCCTGACCGAATACTACGAAATTCGCAAGGCAGAACCGGAGCGCATCGGTGGCTTCGAAACGCAGGCACTGGTGCTCGAACCCAAGGACGGAATGCGCTATGGGCACAAGTTCTGGGCCGATTCCGCTTCAGGCCTGCTTCTCAAGGCGCGCATGCTCAGTGAACGCCACAACGTCGTCGAGCAGTTCAGTTTTACCCAGGTCATTATCGGCGCCGGCGTGACGCGCGAGATGGTGCAGCCATCGTTCACCATACGGTTTCCGGAATGGCGGCTCGACCGTTTTGCCAACAACACGATCAGTGAAGTGGAGTCCGGTTGGACCGTGAAGAATTTTCCGGCAGGCTTCCGCAAGATTCTGGAAATGCGCCGTTCCAAGCAGGGTAACTCGGTGTTGGTCACCCACCTGGTCTATTCGGATGGTCTGGCCGCCGTTTCGGTGTTCATAGAACCCGCGGCAACGCGCAACAAGATCAACGAAGGGCTCTCCCAGCAGGGCGCGATCAACATCTATACCAAAACCATCAACGATCAGGTCGTGACCGTGCTCGGCGAAGCTCCCGCCACGACCATTATGCAGATTGCCAACTCCGTCTCACCACGGGGCAGGTAGTTTCCGGCGTCGTCGTTTTATCGCATCATTCCCTGTGTGTCGTTCCATCATCGGAGGAAGCCACTGATGTTCAGAAGCCTGTGTTTGTCCCTGTTGCTGTGGGTGCCGCTGCTGGGTTTGGCCCAGGTTCAGGGCCTGCCGGATTTCACCGACCTGGTAGAGAAGCAGGGACCCGCGGTGGTGAATGTCAGCACGACTTCGACGGCCCGAGGTGGCGGAGGACAGTCGCCGGTTCCCGAGGACGATCCCTTTTATGATTTTTTCCGGCGCTTCGGACCGCCTCAGCAGCGCGACTACGAGACGCGCTCGCTCGGTTCGGGTTTCATAGTCAGCACCGACGGTTACATTCTGACCAACGCCCATGTGGTGGATATGGCCGACGATGTCACGGTAAAACTCAGCGATAAACGCGAGTTCAAGGCGAAAGTCATCGGTGCTGACAAGCGCACCGACGTAGCGGTCATCAAGATCGAAGCTACAGGGCTGCCGGCGGTGAAAATAGGCGATCCGGAAAAACTCCGGGTTGGCGAATGGGTGCTGGCAATCGGATCCCCCTTCGGCTTCGAAAGCACGGTTACGGCTGGCATCGTGAGCGCGAAAGGCCGCTCGCTGCCGCAGGAAAATTACGTTCCGTTCATTCAGACCGACGCCGCTGTCAACCCGGGCAATTCCGGCGGACCCCTGTTCAATGTCAAAGGCGAAGTCGTCGGCATCAATTCCCAGATCTACAGCCGCACGGGCGGCTTCATGGGCTTGTCATTTGCCATACCGATCGACGTGGCGATGGATGTTTCCAATCAGCTCAGGACGGCCGGACGCGTCAGCCGCGGCCGCATCGGCGTCGTGATCCAGGAAGTCACCAAGGAGCTGGCGGAATCGTTTGGCCTGTCCAAGGCTGCGGGCGCCCTGGTCAATTCGGTGGAGAAGGGCGGACCGGCCGAGAAAGCGGGCATTGAGGCGTCGGACGTCATTCTGAAATTCGACGGCAAGAACGTTGCATCGTCTATCGATCTGCCGCGCATCGTGGCGCAGAGCCGCCCGGGCTCGAAAGTAACCGCGCAGATCTGGCGCAAGGGTGCCTCTCGCGACGTCGCCATTACGGTGGGCGAAATGCCGGAAGAGAAGCTCGCCCAACGCTCCGCACGCAAGGAGTCCAAACCGGGCAACGTGGTCGCGCGGCTGGGCCTGACGCTGAGCGAGCTGACGGTGGATCAACGCAAGGAACTGGGGTTGAACGGCGGGCTGCTGGTCGAAGACGCCCAGGGTGCTGCTGCCAAGGCCGGAATTCGCCGTGGCGACGTCCTTATGGCGATAAATAATCTGGATGTGAAGTCGGTCGAGCAACTCAATCAATTGTTGAGCCAATTCGAGAAGGCGCGCAGCGTTGCGTTGCTGATCAGGCGTGGCGATGGTGCGCTATACGTGCCGCTGCGACTGGACGGCAACTGAAACCGGGCGTGCAGTGCAGCCTGCCCGCGAAACGCAAAAGCCGTCCGTGGCGGGGTAAAATCCGCTACAATTTCGGGCTTTGGAATCCACTTGCAAGGGCACGTTCGTGCCCTTTTTTCTGATGCAGCAGATTCGCAACTTTTCGATTATTGCCCATATAGATCATGGCAAGTCCACGCTGGCGGACCGTATCATCCAGCTTTGCGGCGGCCTTTCCGATCGCGAGATGGAAGAACAGGTGCTCGACTCCATGGACCTCGAGCGCGAACGCGGAATTACCATCAAGGCGCAGACCGCAGCGTTGCGTTACAAGGCACGCGACGGCCAGATTTACCAGCTGAACTTGATCGATACGCCGGGGCACGTCGATTTTTCCTATGAAGTCAGTCGATCGCTGGCGGCCTGCGAAGGTGCCCTGCTGGTGGTGGACGCCTCCCAGGGCGTTGAAGCCCAGACCGTAGCCAATTGTTATACCGCCATCGAGCAGGGGGTCGAGGTGGTGCCGGTACTCAACAAGATCGATCTGCCCTCGGCAGATCCGGAGCGTGTCATTACTGAAATCGAGGACATCATCGGCATTGTTGCCGACGAAGCGGTGCGAGCCAGCGCCAAGACCGGCGAAGGGGTCGAGGACATCCTCGATGCGGTCATCGCGCGTATCCCGGCCCCGCGAGGCAATCCCGACGGGCCGCTCAAGGCATTGATCATCGATTCCTGGTTCGACAATTACGTTGGCGTGGTGATGCTGGTGCGCGTGGTGGACGGGGCGTTGCGCCCGAAGAACCGCATTCTGCTGATGTCCAATAAGGCGAATTATCTGTGCGAGCAGGTAGGTGTGTTCACGCCGAAATCGCAATCCCGCGATGAGCTGCTCGCCGGTGAAGTAGGATTTATCATCGCCGGGATCAAGGAACTCAAGGCCGCGCAGGTCGGCGACACGGTTACGCTGGCGGAAAATCCGGCCGTCGTGCCTTTGCCCGGCTTCAAGGAAATCAAGCCGCAGGTTTTCGCCGGCCTGTACCCGGTGGAAAGCAACCAGTACGAGGCCCTGCGCGACGCACTGGAAAAGCTGCACCTCAACGACTCGTCGCTGCGCTACGAGCCGGAAACCTCGCAGGCGCTCGGGTTCGGATTCCGCTGCGGCTTCCTTGGCTTGTTGCACATGGACATCGTGCAGGAACGCCTGGAGCGCGAATACGACATGAATCTCATCACCACGGCACCGACCGTGGTATACCAGATTCAGATGCGCGACGGCAGTGTGGTGGAAATCGAGAACCCTTCGAAACTGCCCGACCCTTCCAAGATCGAGGAAATCCGCGAGCCGATCATCACGGCCACCATCCTGATGCCGCAGGACTACGTCGGACCGGTCATGACCCTGTGCAACAACAAGCGCGGTGCCCAGCGCAACATGCAGTACATGGGCCGCCAGGTCATGCTGACCTATGAGTTGCCATTGAACGAAGTGGTGATGGATTTCTTCGACAAGCTGAAATCGGTCAGCCGCGGCTACGCGTCTCTCGATTACGATTTCAAGGAATTTCGCGCAGCCGACCTGGTCAAGCTGGATATACTGATCAACGGCGATCGCGTCGATGCGTTATCGCTGATCGTGCATCGCTCCAACAGCCAGTATCGAGGCCGGGAGCTTGCCACCCGCATGCGTGAGTTGATCCCGCGCCAGATGTTCGACGTCGCCGTGCAGGCCGCCATCGGCGCCCATATCATTGCCCGCGAATCCGTGAAGGCGTTGCGCAAGAACGTGCTCGCAAAATGCTATGGCGGCGATATATCGCGTAAGAGAAAGCTGCTGGAGAAGCAGAAGGCAGGCAAGAAGCGCATGAAGCAGATCGGCACTGTGGAAATCCCGCAAGAGGCATTCCTGGCGATTCTGCAGGTAGAAAACAAATAGGCGGCAGTCGTGGCTGCCGACCAAGGTGGATGACCGATGAATTTTGCCTTACTGATGTTAATACTGTTAC
>JANMYN010000869.1:0-2377 GCA_031382195.1 Betaproteobacteria bacterium | reverse complement strand
GTGCTCGGCGCGGCGAGCCTGCTGTGGACGATCGTCTGGGTGCTCACCTTTCGCGACGACCCGAAGACCCATCCGGCCATCACCCGGCGCGAACTGGATGCCCTTCCCGCCTATTCGGACGGCAAGGCGCGCAAGCCTGTGCCCTGGGCGAGGCTGATCCGGCGCATGGCGCCGGTCACCCTGGTGTATTTCTGCTACGGTTGGACGCTGTGGCTGTTCCTGAGCTGGATTCCGCTGTATTTCCTGCAGCAGCACAACATGGACCTGAAGCACTCCGTGGTGTTTGCGTCCGGGGTGTTTTTCGCCGGCGTGGTCGGCGACACGGTCGGCGGGATACTGAGCGACTGGCTGCTGAAGCGCACCGGCAGCCGCAAGGTCGCGCGGCGCAATCTGGTCGTCGCGGGCATGCTCGGCGCGATGCTGTCGCTGCTGCCGCTGCTTATCGTCCAGGACCTGGTCGTCGCGGCCGTCTGCCTGAGCTTCGGTTTTTTCTTCGCCGAACTGACCATCGGCCCGATGTGGGCAATACCGATGGACATCGCGCCGCAATTCTCCGGTACCGCGAGCGGGCTCATGAATGTCGGCTCGGCGTTCGCCGCGATCGTCTCGCCCGTGGTGGCCGGCTGGATCATCGACACCACCGGCAACTGGAACCTGCCGTTCGTCGGCTCGATGGTGTTGATGCTGCTCGGTGCGGTGATGGCATTCGCGATGAAGCCGGATCAACCGTTCAGCGCCGAAGGCGCTGAAGAAGGTGAAAGGTGAAAGCGAAAAGGTTAAAGTAGAAGCGCAAAGCCCGAGACCGCACTCGGCATTTGCTTTCACCTTTCCCCTTTAACCTTTCACCTCGTTTTTCCTTTCACCTTTTTTCTTGGCGCGACCGCTGCCACTGGCAGCGGCAACGCCGTCTGGTATTTGACCTGCTTCAGCGCGAAACTCGACTTGATGTTGCCGACCCCGGGCAATTTCGTCAGGAACTTGAGGATGAATTCTTCCAGCGCCTGAATATCCGCCACGACGACGCGTATCAAGTAATCGGCGTCTCCCGTCATCAAGTAGCACTCCATGACCTCGGGCCGGCTGCGGATTGCATTTTCGAATCGCTCGAGCGCGGATTCAACCTGACGTTCCAACGTGACCTGGATGAACACGCTGACCTTAAGCCCGACGCGCAGCGCATTGAGCAAGGTGACATAGCGGCTTATGTAGCCGGACTCTTCGAGGGCGCGCACGCGATTCAGGCACGGTGATGGCGACAGCCCGATCGCTTTTGCCAGATCGACGTTGGCCATGCGCGCATCGCCCTGCAGCAGGCCGAGGATCTTCCAGTCTATCGAATCGAGCTGCAATTGCGGCATTTAATATTGTCCACAGCGGTTATTACCAGTCATTATGCCGTAATTGGGTGTTTTTCACGCGCAGAACGAAACCCTGTGCTTTTCGAATCAGGGTAGCATTCTGCCTTCTGAGAACGACAACGGGCCGATTGAGCCCGGCCACCGCCCAGCGAGGAGAATCATGCAATGACCGACCTTTCCGACATCAGCGTTTCCGGCCTCTGGCGCGTCATCGCGCAAGATCTCGACCCGGGCGAGACCAAGGAATGGCTGGATGCCTTCGACGCCATCGTGGAGACTGAAGGCGCGGAGCGCGCGACTTTCGTGCTGAGAAAGCTGCTGGATCACGCGCGCATGGTGCGTGTGCCGATGCCGCCGGTGCTGAACACGCCTTATGCCAATACGATTTCGCTCGCGGACCAGCCGCAGTTTCCCGGCAACCCGGAAATCGAGGCGCGCATCTCCGCGCTGGTGCGCTGGAACGCATTGGCGATGGTGGTACGGGCAAATCGCGCGAACTCGGAACTTGGCGGCCACATTGCCACTTACGCTTCTTCCGCGGATCTGTTCGAAGTCGCTTACAACCATTTCTTCCGCGCAGGCCAGGAGGGCGACGCAATTTTTTTCCAGCCGCACTCCGCGCCCGGCGTCTACGCGCGCGCCTACATGGAAGGCCGGCTCACCGAAGAAAACCTCGACAACTATCGCCGCGAAACCGGCGGCAAGGGATTGTCGTCGTACTGCCACCCCTGGCTGATGCCCGAGTTCTGGCAATTTCCCACGGGTTCGATGGGCCTGGGCTCGATCACGTCAATCTACCAGGCGCGCTTCATGCGCTACCTCGCAGATCGAAACATACTCGATACCAAGGCGCGCAAGGTGTGGTGCTTCGTCGGCGACGGCGAGATGGACGAGCCGGAATCCATCGCCGGTCTGGCGATGGCCGCGCGCGAAGGCCTCGACAACCTCATCTTCGTGGTGAACTGCAATCTGCAACGGCTCGACGGGCCCGTGCGCGGCAACGGCTCGATCGTGCAGGA
>JANMYN010000864.1:0-5799 GCA_031382195.1 Betaproteobacteria bacterium | reverse complement strand
TTCGTCGTGCGCTCAAGCGTATCGTCGTGTATCAGCACCGGAATGCCGTCGGCTGTCAGTTTGACGTCGAATTCGACGCCGACGAAGCCCAAATTGCGTGCGAGCCGGATACCCGCCAGGGTGTTTTCCGGTGCCAGCAGGCCGCCGCCACGATGGGCAACGATGCGCGGATAGGGCCAGAGCGGTCGCGGGACATTCATGCACGCATCGTCGGAAAAGGAGATCGATGCGTGGATTATAACGGCCGGCGCGGGGCCTCAAGGGCAGCTTGCGATGCGCTACGTTGCCCCGATCTAAGGGTGGGGAGCGGCTCGATACGGTATAATTTCCGTTGTTTTTGCGAGGGATAACATGCCCATTTACGAATACAAGTGCACCAGTTGCGGCCACAAGAAGGAAGTCCTGCAGAAGTTGTCGGATGCGCCGTTGAGGGAGTGTTCTGCTTGCGGGAAGTCCACTTTGGCCAAGCTCATCAGTGCGGCGGGCTTTCATTTGAAGGGCAGCGGCTGGTACGCGACCGATTTCAAGAGCGGATCGAAGTCCGCCAAGGAAAAAGACGACGGCAGCCCCAAGGTCGACAGCAAGTCCGGGGACGAGGGCAAGGCGGGCGGCGGTGACAAGCCCGGCGTCGACAAGAAACCCGAGGGCGACAGCAAAGCCAAGATAGAAGTGAAATCCGATGCGCCGGCCAGCAGTGCCGGGGCAAGCGTTTCCGGCCAGTAATGCGCCTGAAGAAAAGTAACGGGCGAGGTTGCCGGTTTAGTACGGGCGCTGGGCACTGGACTGGTCTTGACGGCTTGTTGCATCGGAACGGAAAGCCGCGGGATTCGATTTGAAAAAATATCTCATCACGGGATTGTTGATCTGGGTCCCGCTGGTTATTACGGTCTGGGTGTTGAGCTTTCTGGTTGGCACGCTCGACCAGACCCTGCTGCTGCTGCCCGATAACTGGCAGCCACGCGCGTGGCTGGGTTTCAATATTCCCGGATTGGGCGTACTGCTGACGCTGGTAGTGGTGCTCCTCACGGGCATGCTGGGCGCCAATATCATTGGCCAGCGCCTGGTAAAGGTCTGGGAATCCTTGTTGAACCGGATTCCGGTCGTCAAGTCGCTTTATTCCAGCGTCAAGCAGGTTTCCGACACCCTGTTCTCATCCTCCGGCCAGGCCTTTCGCAAGGCGCTGCTGGTCCAATATCCACGGCAAGGCTCATGGACCATCGCTTTTCTCACCGGGCAACCGGGGGGCGACGTCGTCAATCATCTGACCGGTGAATACGTGAGCGTCTATGTTCCCACCACGCCGAATCCGACTTCCGGATTTTTCCTGATGATGCCGAAAGCCGACGTGATCGAACTCGATATGAATGTGGACGAGGCGCTCAAGTACATCATCTCGATGGGCGTTGTGCCGCCGGAAAGCCGATCCACCGACGTGCACCGGCCGTAATTCGCGCGCCGCGCCACGAAGGCGCTTCTACCGAACAATCAACGTCACCCTCCATTTTCAAGTCTATGCGCACCGAATACAGCGGCCTAGTATCCTCCCGCCACCTCGACCAGACCGTGACGCTTTACGGATGGGTGCATCGCCGCCGCGATCACGGCGGTGTGATCTTCGTCGATCTGCGCGATCGCGAAGGCCTGGTGCAGGTGGTATGCGATCCCGACAACGCCACCACGGTCGCCACCGCGGAAAAGATCCGCAATGAATTCGTCGTGAAAGTCACCGGGCTGGTGCGTCGCCGACCTGCGGGCACGGTCAACACGAACCTGGTGTCAGGTGAGATCGAGGTGCTGGCCCGCTCGATCGAAATCCTGAACACCTCGGCCACGCCGCCGTTTCAGATGGACGACGAGAATCTCTCGGAATTGGTGCGGCTTGAATACCGCTATCTCGATCTGCGCCGGCCGCAGATGCAGAAAAACCTGCGGCTGCGCTACAAAGTGGCGATGGCGGTGCGGCGTTTTCTCGACGCGCAGGGTTTCATCGACATCGAAACGCCGATGCTTACCAAGTCCACACCCGAGGGCGCGCGCGACTACCTGGTGCCAAGCCGAGTGCATTCGGGTGAGTTTTTTGCGCTGCCGCAGTCGCCGCAGTTGTTCAAGCAGTTACTGATGGTCGCCGGATTCGACCGTTATTATCAGATCACGAAATGTTTCCGCGACGAAGATCTGCGAGCCGACCGCCAGCCGGAATTCACGCAGATCGACATCGAAACCTCATTTCTCGGCGTGGCCGAGATCACGGCGCTCATGGAGTCGATGATTCGCAGCCTGTTCAAGGAGGCGCTGCAGGTCGACCTGCCGGATCCGTTTCCGCGCATGACATTCGCCGAAGCGATGCTCAAATACGGTTCGGACAAGCCGGACCTGCGTGTACCGCTGCAGTTCACGGAACTCACCGAGGTCATGAAGACAGTGGACTTCAAGGTGTTTTCGGCTGCGGCCAATGCGCCGAATGGCCGCGTGGCCGGCCTGCTGATCCCAGGTGGCGGTGCTCTTACGCGCGGGGAGATAGACAGCTATACCGAATTTGTCGGCATCTACGGCGCCAAGGGTCTTGCGTATATCAAGGTCAACGAAACCGCAAAAGGGCGCGAGGGCCTGCAGTCGCCCATCGTCAAGAACCTGTCGGATGAAGCGCTCAAAAAGATCGTCGAGCGCTCTGGTGCGAAAGACGGCGATCTGATTTTCTTCGGCGCGGACAAGGCCAAAGTGGTCAACGACGCGCTCGGTGCGCTGCGCGAGAAGATCGGACACGAGAAAGGCCATGCGCAAAAAGCGTGGCGCCCGTTGTGGGTTGTCGATTTTCCGATGTTCGAGTGGAATGAAGACGAAAAACGCTGGGACGCACTGCATCACCCCTTCACCAGCCCGATGGATGGCCATGAAAGCCTCCTCGACAGTGATCCCGGCAAGGCGCTCGCCAAAGCCTACGACATGGTGCTCAACGGCTGGGAAATCGGCGGCGGATCGGTGCGTATCCATCGCCAGGAAATTCAGTCGAAAGTGTTCAGTGCGCTGAACATCGACCCGGAGCAGGCAAAACAGAAATTCGGGTTCCTGCTCGATGCGCTCCAGTTCGGCGCGCCGCCGCACGGCGGTCTGGCCTTTGGCCTTGACCGTATTGTGACCATGATGGCCGGTGCGGATTCGATTCGTGACGTAATCGCTTTCCCGAAGACCCAGCGTGCGCAGGATCTGATGTGCAAGGCGCCCGGTCCGGTGGACGAGAAGCAGTTGCGCGAACTGCACATCCGTTTGCGGCAAAGCGAGGCGTCGAAGGCGACCTAACCGCAAAGGCGCCACAGCTTCGGCTCCAAGTGTTCCCTTGAGTGTTTCACCTTAAGGCGCAAAGGAAACGCAAAGAAATCCACGGCAAACGAGAGGCTCGAATTGGAAGACTACGGTTGAATTTTTTCGCTTGCCTTTGCGTTCCCTTCGCGTCTTTGCGCCTTTGCGGTGAAGAAATAGGGTGGTCAAGTTTTGTGAAATTCAAAATCCCGATCTCGGTGCTGGTGGTGATCCACACGCCGGACCTGCAGGTGTTGCTGATCGAACGCGCGGATCGCCCGGGATTCTGGCAGTCCGTGACCGGCAGCCAGGACGAAGGCGAGACCCTCCGCCAGACGGCGGTCAGGGAGCTCGCGGAGGAAACCGGGCTCGATGCGCAAGCCGGTGTGCTTGCCGATTGGAACATGCAGAACGAGTTCGAGATCTATCCGGAATGGCGCTGGCGCTACCCACCCGGCGTGACGCGCAATATCGAGCATGTGTTCGGATTCCGCGTATCGGAGCCGGTTCCGGTGAAGTTGTCCCCGCGCGAACATCTTGACTACATCTGGGTGCCGTATGACCGGGCCGCCGACAAGGTTTTTTCGTGGAGCAACGCCAAGGTGCTGCGCGCATTGCCGGAATTTGCGCGCGCCGCGGCCTGACGCAACATTTGGCGCTGCGCCTTGTCACAGTGTGGTAAGGTTTTTTTTGCGCTGATTTGAGCCAATGGGGAGCATGACGATATGCCCGCGACTGCGACAGCTTTCGACCGCTACAGCCAACTGCACAATGACGACTGCGAGGCGCGCATTCTCGCGGCGAAGCAGACCCTCGGCAGCCGCGCGGTCATTCTCGGCCACCATTACCAGCGCGCAGACGTCTACAAGCACGCCGATCTGACCGGCGACTCGCTCAGGCTGGCGAAATACTCCGGGAATACGGATGCGCAGTATGTCGTGTTTTGCGGCGTGCATTTCATGGCCGAGGTTGCCGACATCTTGGGCAAGCCGGACCAGGTGGTGGTGCTTCCCGACATGGCTGCCGGGTGTTCGATGGCCGACATGGCCAGCTTGCCGAAAGTCGGGCGTGCCTGGCGCGAATTGTCCGAAGTCCTCGATCCGGATCAGCAGGTCACTCCGGTTACCTACATCAATTCTGCAGCCGATCTTAAGGCATTCTGCGGCGAACACGGCGGCATCGTCTGCACGTCATCGAATGCCGGCAGGATCCTCGAATGGTCGTTCACGCAGCGCGAGAAAGTGCTGTTCTTCCCGGATCAGCACCTGGGCCGCTGGAGCGGGCATCAGATGGGCATTCCCCTTGAGCAGATGCAGGTATGGGATCCCGATGAGCCGATGGGCGGCCTCACGGCGCAACAGATCAAGGATGCCAAAATTTTGCTGTGGAAGGGACATTGTTCGGTGCACCAGATGTTCCAGCCGCAACACATCCTGAAATTCCGCAACCAGCACCCGGATGGAATCGTCATATCACATCCGGAATGCAATTTCGAGGTGTGCAAGCTGTCTGACCACGTCGGATCGACGGAAACCATCATCAGGACCATCGCCGCCGCCCCGGCCAACACGCGCTGGCTGGTCGGCACCGAGTTGAACCTGGTCAATCGCATCGCGGAGGAATTCAAGCCGCAGGGCAAACAGATCCAGTTCATGGCTTCGGTGGTGTGCATGTGCTCGACTATGGCGCGCATCGACCCGCAGCACCTTGCCTGGACGCTGGAGAATCTGGCGCAGGGCAAGGTTGTCAACCAGATCAAGGTCCCGCAGCGCGATGCGGAGTTGGCCCGCGTTGCACTGGAACGAATGCTCGCGGTCTCCTGACTGGGGCAGCCGGACTTCACGGCGGCGTATTGGCCACCACTGAGCGTAGACGAACGCTGTTTCCCGTGCTCGGGCTGTTGCTGATGGTGTTGCCGGCAACGGGCCAGGCGGCAGAAATCGTCGTCCACGCTACGCGCCACGGCGACAGTTTCGAGGTCGACGCATCGGCCGATATCGAGGCCGACGTAAAGGACGCGTGGAAAGTACTAACCGACTACGGTCGGCTGGCGGAATTCATACCCGGTTTGCAGGAAAGCCGCGTAGTGTCGCGCGATGGTCGGAGCGTTGTGGTCGACCAACGCGGGGAAGCGAGCTTCCTGTTCCTCACATTTCCGATGCGCGTGCGCCTGGCGATCGAAGAACGGCCTTATGATCGTGTTGTCTCGACTGCAATCGCTGGCAACCTCAAGGAAATGAATGGCGTCTATCACCTGCAATCAAGAGGCGCCGGGCTGCAATTGCGCTATGAGGGAAAATTCACGCCGGATTTTGGATTCCCGCCATTGCTTGGTACGCTGATAGTACGAACTACAGTGGAGAGACGCTTCAGCGCGATGGTGCGCGAAATTGAGAATACCCGGCAGAAAAAATCCGTACCAGCCATCAGATAAGATAGCGCCGGCCGCTGCGAAAACAGGAACAGTCTGCGTGTGGGATTGGCTCTGCGCCCAACGCCATG
>JANMYN010000852.1:0-1827 GCA_031382195.1 Betaproteobacteria bacterium | reverse complement strand
GGGCGGTGGCATCGAACTGCCATTCGGCGGCGTGAAGAAAAGTGGCCACGGCAGGGAAAAAGGCCTCGAGGCGCTGCACGAGTTTTCGCATACCAAAACCATCGTGTTCAAGCACGGATAACCGACTACACCTGAATTTCTCCACCTTAAATCTCACCACGAAGGCGCGAATAACACGAAGGGACACGAAGAAAAACGATGGAATTCCCCTCAGGAGATGATGCGCCGTCGGAATATTTCCAGTGATGTTGGCATCGTATGGCGTCCGGTTTTTTCGCCCTCTTCGTGCGACTTCGTGTTCTAAACGGGTACTCCACGCTACGCGAGGGTATTCGTGCCTTCGTGGTGAATCACTGAAAGAAGGCTTTCCTTGCACCTGATTCGCCCCTTTACCGGCCTGCGGCCAGCGCCGGGGCGCGCCGCCGATGTTGCCGCACCGCCTTATGACGTTCTTTCCACGGCAGAAGCACGGGTCCGCGCCGATGGCAAACCCTGGAGCTTCCTGCACATATCCAAGCCGGAAATCGATCTTCCCTCCGGCACCGATCCTCACGCGCCCCAGGTGTATGCAAAGGCCGGGGAAAATTTCCGGCGAATGCTTGCGCAAAAGGTGCTGGAGCGCGACCCGCAGCCTTGTTACTACGCCTACCGGCTGATCATGGATGGTCATGCGCAAACCGGTATCGTGGCCGCGGCCTCGGTCGCCGCTTACGACAGTAATCGTATCCGCAAACATGAATTCACCAGGCCGGACAAGGAGGACGACCGCGTTCGACAGATCGAGGTGCTCAATGCACAAACCGGACCGGTGTTGCTGGCCTATCCGAATGCGCCCGACGTGGACGCTCTGCTCGCGCAAGCCACTGACCGCGTGCCTGTCGCCGATGTCACGGCGGTTGCGGGTGTGCGCCACAGCGTGTGGTGCATCGAAGACGCGGGGTCACTGGACATGCTGACCCAGGCGTTTGATGCGATGCCGGCGCTCTACATCGCCGACGGCCATCACCGCTCGGCCGCGGCGTCGCGGGTCGCCGCAGCTCGTCGTGCCGCTGATCCCAAGCACACGGGTACCGAGAGCTATAATTTTTTCCTGGCAGTCGCATTTGCGCATCATCAAATGCGCATCCTGCCGTACAACCGTGTGGTGAGGGACCTCAACGGGCTCAGCCGGCAGGAATTCCTGTCAAAAGTCGGCCGCAGCTTTGCGCTGCATGCCGCGCCCGGCCCGGTGACACCGGCGAAGCCGGGCGAGTTCGGGCTCTATCTGTCCGGCCAGTGGTATCGGCTAAACATTCATCCATCTCTGGTGCCGGTCAATGATCCGGTCGAACGGCTTGATGTCAGCCTGCTGGCCGACCGCCTGCTGGCGCCGCTGCTCGGCATTAAAGACCCACGGCGCGATAAGCGCATCGATTTTATCGGTGGCATTCGCGGCCTGCAGGAACTGGAGAAGCGTGTCGACGACGGCGACATGGCTGTGGCGTTCTCCATGTTTCCCACGCGCATGGAAGAATTGATGGCGGTGGCCGATGTTGGTGAGGTGATGCCGCCGAAGTCGACCTGGTTCGAGCCCAAACTGGCCGACGGGCTGTTGTCGCATGTTCTGGATGCGGGTCCGTAATCGTGAATTGCCAATGGTGCACAGCAGGGCGTGGGAGCCAGGGTCGCGGCTTGCCCGAAAAATGATTCTCCACTACGGAATTCCCGTTCACGGCATCGTAACAAAGGGTTACACTAAGCTGAATTGGGCAGCCAAGAACCCGCTACATAAAATGAGCTCCGAACCGATCGGATCCGGCGGGCAATAACAATGAGCAGGCGAGCGCC
>JANMYN010000843.1:0-4269 GCA_031382195.1 Betaproteobacteria bacterium | reverse complement strand
CTGAACGCCCGCACGACCGCGATGGTGCGCACCGGATCGAGCTTATTGAGCATGGCCTCCAGCTCGCGCTTCGCGTCCGGATCGCGATCCCGGCGAAAGCGGATTGCGTTTTGCCGCGTGCGCTCGATGAGGTCGTATATCGCCTCACCCTCCTGTTCGCGCAGGGTATCGCCGAGAATGCGGCCCAGCAGGCGGATATCTTCCCGCAGTGGCAGTTCCTTGTCGGTTGCATCCGGATTCTGGTCTGGAGCATTCATGTGCATAGACTCAATCTTGGTTTCACCGCGCGATATCAAACCACCGGCTTTCTGCGCCCCCCTGCATGTTGCTTCAGCTGTTCGAGCGTGACCGCGAGCGCACGCTGATAAGCAGCTGCCGCCTCGACGGGTTTGCCCTCGCGCTCCAGCAGACGTCCGAGTTCGAGGTGCGCCGAGTGCGTTGGCTCAATCGACAGACTGGCCTCGAGATAACTGCGTGCCTTACCCCATAAACCCTGATGGGCACAAAGCCGTCCCAGGATCAGTAGCAGGACCGCGTCGCGCGGGTGTTGCCCAAGCCACTTTTCTGCCCGTTCCAATTGTTGCCTTACGTCGGTCCCGAGGCATTCGGAGTAATTGGCCAGAAGTGCCGAGTCCCACTGGCGTTCGAGGCCATCCTCCACAATCCGGTGCGCTTGCTGACCGCTGCCCAGCGCGACGAAAGACTGCGCTGCTGTTGTAGCGATGCGGGGATCATGCTGATATTCTGCCGGAAGCTTGTCCCAGTATTCCCGCAGCGAATTGTCATCTGCCGCCTTGCGCTTTAGACTTTCGGTAACGGCTTGCCGGCGCAGTTGGGCCACCACCGGACGCTCAAACACTCTGCGCTTCTCGAGCTGGGGAATGAGTGCCAGTACGCGTTCCCAGTTCGTTGCCATCTGCTGCGCACGCAGTTCGAGGCGCAACGCGGCAGTGTGCTTCTCCGGCAGCTTCTTCAGCACATCGAGAGCATCATAATAACGACGCTCATCGAGCAACATTTCCGTTTGCGCCATGATCCTCATCGCATCTTCGTCGGCATCTGTGCTGACGGAATTCGCTAGATATTTATCGCGAGTGGCGTAGTCGCGCATGCCGTGCGCGGCACGCGCAGCCAACATGGCAGATAACGCGGGGGATTCGCCGGCCTTAAGCGCCGCGGCCGCTGCCTTTTCCGCACGGCCAAAGCGGCCCTGGAAAAAATTGACCAGTGCTTCATTGAAGGCCTCTCGCGCGCGGTTTTCCTTGCGTCTCTTCAGGAACGCACGCACTCGCGACGGCATTGTCGCGGTGATGATGATGGTACGCACTAAGACATAGGCAATGAAGACGACCGACAAAGCCAGCAGGATCGCGAGGTTGAACGAGATCTCGGCACGCCACGGCGGCAACACCAGCAGTACGTAGCCGTTGTTGTAGCGGGCCGCGATCACCAATGCGACCGCGACCGCAAACAGGCCCAACACCCACAAAAGTGCCCGCATCAAATGGTCCCCTTACCCGCTGTTGCCCGCATTGAATCAGCGAAGCGTACGTTCGCGAACGAGCTTTAAATTACGCGCAGCATCCAGGCTCGCGCTAATATCGGGCATCTGGATGGCGATATCCGCCTGGATCAGCTGCTTGAGGCTCGTTTGCGCAGTCGCGACCGCCTTATCGGAGCCGTCGTAATATCGCATTAGCCAGCCGGAAGCCGCCTTCAAATCGACCTTGAAACTTGTCTCGTCGTGCGCGAGCAAGGCCAGGCGCGCACCCAGCAGGCGCAATTTCAGATTCTCCCGCATAAAGAACGCCTGATCCGGCGACAACAGAGGAATTTCAGCCTTATCGATATTCTGGATGCGGATCAAATCGCGCAGGTCCTGCCTGGCCTCCCGCCATATCTGCTGCCAGAATCCGGTGTCGATCGACGCCGGTTCGGAATGCTGCCGTACCGGTCGTTGTTCCATGGCCAGCGCCAGCGTATCGACCTGATTCAGGACGTTGTCCAGGCGAAGCGCCATGCCTACTACGTCTACGTAAGGCGCGGCCTTCAACCGCTCCACATCCTGATTGATCACCCGGCGCAATGCGGTCAGTTGCGGGCGGTCCATGCGCGCGAGTCGTGCATCGGCCGTTTCCAGGGCAATCAGTGCCGCCTTCACGTTGCCTGCCAGTTGTAGCTGCTGGTTGGCAATCAGCAGAACCTGTTCAACCTGCGCCAGCGTCCACTCATCGCGGCTGCCGGATAGATCGCGATAGAGCGATTCGAGGGCGAGGCGTTGGTTCTGGGTTTCATATATGCGCGTCTCTAGTTGCCCAAGCCTCGCACTGACATCGCTCATGTTTTCGCGGGATTGCGTCGCCAGCATCCGTGTCTCGCGACTCAGGGCATCAACTTCGCTCAGACGCCTGGCTACCTCTCGCTCGAGGACGCCGATACTGCGGCGCGATTCAAACCATTGCCATCCGGCAATGGTGACTGCGATCAACGCCAGTAGCATCGCCAGTAGCATCGCCATAGTCGCGAAACGCGACCGGCGCGGCATTGCGGCCGCCGGCACGGCGGTCACCATTTTGTCATCGTCGGACTGATCGGCCATAGTCTGGTAGAAGTCAAATGATCATTAAGCGAGGCGAGGCGTACGCAAACGTGAGAACCAGGTTTTCATTCCTGCCACCAGGCCTTCGTCGCCAAAGCCGGCGACGAATACACATTGCGCTCCACTAGAAAATGCCGTGGCAGCCCCGCGCGGATGGGAAACGAAAAAAGGTGTGCCAAGCAGCCACGGGCGTCCCGCGGCGCCGGCCATTTCATAGAGGTTCCTCACGATCGTCGAACTGGTCGCAATGCAGGCCTTCAATTTGCCGCTTCGCCATAATGGCAGTAGTTCCTCCATATTGCGATCGGGCATAACTCGCCGATAGCACTCGAGATATTCGACTTTGGCACCGCGTGAATGCAACGTCTCGCCCAGAAGTTCGCGACCGCCCTGTCCCCTGATGACAAGAATTCGGCTACCGCTAAGCGGCAGCGATGCGAGCTCTCGAATCAATGCCTCGCTGTCGAAGCCTTCCTGCGGGGAAATGATGTGCCGCACTGCGGATTTTTTCAACTCTGTGGCGGTTCCCGGTCCGACCGCAGCGACTTTGGCGCGAGCAGGCAGGCCGCCTCGCTTCAGAATGTGCGGCATGGCCGTGCGAACCGCATTGGGACTGACAAAAATGAAGAGGCGGAATTGTTGCAGGTCGCACAGTGCCATTGCCCTGTCGACCTCCGGCAACGATTCGATCCGTATGGCGGGAAATAAAATAGGTTCTCCGCCGGCGGCCTCAATCAATTCGGCAACCCGCCTTGACTGGCCGTCAGGCCGCGTTATCAAAACCCCGACTCCGGACAGTTCCGGCTTCATTCGGCCCGACCGTCCAGTCCGGCGAGAATCTCCCGCGCGCCTTTCGCAATCAGACGCTGCGCCACCGCGTTGCCGAGTTCCTGCGGCACGCCGGAGCATGGCGCGGTAATCTCGTCATAAACCATGCGGCTGCCGTCCGCACTGGCCACGAAACCGCGCAACCGTGCGCTGCCCGCGCTGATCTCGGCGAAACCACCGAGCGGTACCTGGCAACTGCCGGCAAGCGCCCGGCTTAGCGCGCGCTCCGCTTCCACGCACCAGCGCGTGTCCGCATCATTCAGCGGAGCCAGCGCCGCGATCAGGTCACTGCGCTCGGATCGGCACTCGATTCCCAGCGCACCCTGCCCGACTGCCGGGAGGCTCAACGCCGGCTCAAGAATCGTGGTGATGCGTGCGGAAAGTCCGAGGCGCTTGAGTCCGGCGGCCGCGAGGATAACTGCATCGTACCGGCCTTCGTCGAGTTTGCGCAGCCGCGTCTGAACGTTGCCGCGCAGGGGCTCAACGCGGATATGCGGAAAGTGCGAGCGCAATTGACTCTCGCGCCTGAGGCTGGATGTGCCAATCACACTGCCTGGCGGCAAACTTTCCAGCGCCCGATACCGGTTGGACACGAAGGCGTCCCGCGGATCCTCGCGCTCGGTTACCGCCGCAATACTGAATTCGGCGGCTACGTTCATCGGCACATCCTTCATCGAATGCACCGCTATATCCGCCTGACCTGATTCGAGGGCTAGTTCGAGTTCCTTGACGAACAGCCCCTTGCCGCCAATCTTGGCGAGCGCCGTGCCGAGCACGCGGTCTCCCTCCGTGGTCATTGCCAGCAGATGCGTCTCGATCGTCGGGTACATGCTGCGTAACCT
>JANMYN010000815.1:0-2313 GCA_031382195.1 Betaproteobacteria bacterium | reverse complement strand
GACCGAGGGCGCCAAGGTACGCGCGACGGCACTGCCTGAGCATGCCGAAAAGAAGGACCCGCCCAAACCGCCTGCGGCTCCGACGGAAAAACCCAAGTCCTGAGTCGATTTCGATGAAATCGCGCATTCTGCTGACGTGGGCGGTTGCGATCCTGGCTTGCGGCTGCATGCAAGCCGGCACCGATTATGTTCGGCCAAAGGCGACGCTGCCGGCCGCTTATATCGAAACCGGCCCGTGGAAAGAAGCCGCGCCGAGCGACGATGTCATTCGTGGCAGGTGGTGGGAAATTTACCGCGATCCGGTACTCAACCGGCTTGAAGAACAGGCCCGCGCGTCCAGCCCGCGCGTGCAAGCCGCCGCCGCGAGAGTGGAACAGGCTCGCGCGGTACTCGGTTTCAATGGAGCCGGCCGTTATCCGACACTGGATTTTTCGCCCGACGCCTCGCGCTACAGGGTGTCGGGCAATCGTCCGGATCAACCGGAGAAAGTCCCGGGCAATCACGAGTACACCACTAGTCGCTTCCGATTGCCGTTGTATGCGTCTTACGAAGTCGACCTGTGGGGCAAGATTTCACGGCTCGAGGAATCCGCTACCCGGCGCATGGAGGCAAGCGTCTCGGCCTACCATGGCGTTCTCCTGACGCTGCAGAGCGATCTTGCACAGACCTATTTCCAGTTGCGCGCCGCAGACGAGGAACTTGTCCTGCTCACTCGCGGCATTGAATTGCGCGAACGTGCGCGCGACCTGGTCGCCTCACGCAAGCGCGGCGGGCTGGCCAGCGAGCTCGATCTCGCCCGCGTCGAGACCGAGCTCGCCGCCACGCAATCGGAAGCCCAGGCGGCACTTCGCCGCCGCAACGATTTGCACTACGCGCTGGCCGTGCTGACCGGCTCGACGCCAGGCTTTTTCGAACTCATTGTCGAACCGTTCGTGCCTCAACCGCCAGTCATTCCCGTCGGCATGCCTGCCGACCTGCTCGAGCGGCGCCCCGACGTAGCGGAAGCCGAGCGATTGCTTTCCGCGCGCAACGCGGATATCGGCGTAGCGCAAGCCGCGCTGTTCCCTTCGATCAAACTGACAGGTGCGCTGGGTTTCGAAAGCGCCGAGTTGTCCGATCTGCTGAATCGCGACAGCCAGATCTGGCTGCTTGGCGCATCGCTGGCGCAGCCGTTATTCGACGGCGGCCGCTTGCGCTCGAACGTCGATCGCGCTCGCGCCGTCTATGCCGAAAATCTGGCAATTTATCGCGAGCGTCTGCTGATTGCGTTCTCGGAAGTCGAAGCCGCACTGTCGGCGTTGCGCATCCTGGAGCTGCAGCACGAGAGCCAAGTGCGCGCGGTGAATTCGGCCGAGCGCACCGAACAGTTGGCGACCGCGCGCTACAGGGCCGGGCTGGTCAACGTGCTGGAACTGGTGGATGCGCAGCGTACCAAGCTTCAGGTCGAACGCAACCGCTTGTTCGTGCGCCAACAGCAGATGCTGGCCAGCGTCACACTGATCCGCGCCCTTGGCGGCGGCTGGGCCGAGCGCCGCAACGCTTCCGGCACGGCATGGGCCATGCCGGCCATACAGAGGCCGGGCAGCTAGCGCAACGCATTGGGTCGGATCGGTCGTTTGTGAATCAGGGTTTGTTGAACCCGTATTTCTGCAAGATCTTCTGCGCCGGCTCGCTTTTCAAGTAAACAATGAACGCGCGGGCGAGGTTCTCATGGCCGTTGCCCTTTACCATGGCAACCGGATACAGGATCTCCGTGGACAATGGCACATCGAACAGGACCTTGACGCGATTCGGCATGATCAGCGCATCGGTAATGTAGACGAACCCCACGTCTACCTCGCCGCGCGCAGTGTAGTCCAGGCTTTGCCGCACGTTGGTCGTCGTAATGTATTTTTCCTTGAGCACATCCCACAGATTTGCCGCTTCCAGGGCTTCTTTTGCGTAACGTCCCGCCGGCACGCTGTCGGGATTTGCGACAGCGATACGCGTCACCGCTCCGACGCCCAGGTCCCCTAGAGCATGCACGCCGAGGACCGAATTCGTCGGCACCACCAGTACCAGTTTGTTGCGCACGAAGTTCTCGCGGGAATCGCGCACGATCAAATTCTGTTTTGCGGCCTTGTCCATCGTTTCCTGATCCGCTGAGGCAAAGACATCGACCGGTGCGCCGCGCGAGAGTTGCTGCAATAACTGTCCAGACCCAGCGAAGTTGAAGAGAACGTTCGCGCCCGGTTTCGATTTCTCGAATTCCTTCCCGATATCGGCAAACGCGTTGGTTAAACTGACTGCCGCGGAGACCACCAGATCAACAGC
>JANMYN010000802.1:0-8474 GCA_031382195.1 Betaproteobacteria bacterium | reverse complement strand
CAGGCCGCAAAATCGCTCGGTGTTGCTGTCGTCCAGCGGCGCGTCGACTTCATCCATCTGCTATCCGGCGGGGAATAGGCGCTGACGGCCTTGTCGCTGGTGTTCTCGATGTTCCAGCTCAATCCGGCGCCGTTCTGCCTGCTGGATGAAGTCGACGCGCCGCTGGACGACAGCAACACCGAGCGATTTTGCGGCCTGGTGAAGAAGATGTCGGCGAATACCCAGTTCATGTTCATCACGCACAACAAGATCACCATGGAAATGGCCAGCCAGTTGATTGGCGTCACCATGCAAGAGCAGGGGGTCTCGCGGGTGGTCGCGGTCGACGTCGAAGAAGCGCTGCGCATGCGCGAAGAGGCCGCAGCTTGATCCGGCCCCGCCTCATCTGATCCGGAGGAACCAGCGATGAGTGAATTGCAGATCGGCCTCGCGATGCTCGGAGTCCTGGTTGTAGCCGCCGTACTTGCGTTCAACTGGTGGCAGGAACGCAAGTTTCGCCGACGCGGAGAGGAAACGTTTTCTCGCGCGCACGACGATGTACTCCTTAATCAACACGTCGCGCAGGGCACTGCGGCAGCGGCGTCCGCACCGCAACAGAATTGGCCCATCGAGTCACGCATCGAACCCAGCATGGAGCCGCGCACGGAGCCCCATTTCGGCACCTCGTCGCAAACCATTGCGCCAGCGTTATCGCAGACGCCAAGGGGTGTCGAGGTCGATATCCCGAGGCCGGAAATCGATTACATCGTGGAGATCCGAGCCGGTGAATTCATCGCCGTGGACAAGCTGGTCAGGATGCGGCAAAGCCTGCCGGGCCTGATCCGCAAGATCAGTTTCGGCGGGTTCAATCAACAGACAAAGTCCTGGGAAACGCTGCGCCAGGAGGCTGCCGGCTACACCTCGGTGCGCGTCGCGCTTCAGCTTGTGGACCGTTCCGGGCCTGTCAATGAGCAGCAGCTGCGGGAGTTCGGCGAGGCGGTAAGGAGTGCGGCGAGCGAGCTGGCGGCGATTGCCGAGTTGCCGGACTTCGAGGCTGCGCTCCAACAGGCCGTAGCACTCGATGAATTCTGCGCCGACATCGACGTTCTGGTCGGAATCAATGTGATCGCCAATACAGGACAGGTGTTCCATGGCACCAAGATCCGCGCACTCGCCGAGGCCGCAGGGTTGCAGTTGCGTTCCAGCGGGGTATTCCATTGTCCCGACGACCAGGGCGGGGCATTGTTCTCGCTTGACAATCAGGAGTCCGAGCCGTTCCTGATCGACCGCATTCGCAATATCACGACCCCGGGAATTACCTTTCTGCTCGACGTGCCGCGAGTCTCCAACGGTGTACGCATCTTCGACAAAATGGTGGCCATGAGCCGTAGTTTTGCCGACTCGCTCGACGGCACGCTGGCCGATGACAACCGCGCGCTGCTGAACGATTCAGGCCTCGACCGGATTCGCGCGCAATTGCGAGCCATTTATACCGCCATGGAACAACGCGGCATCGAGGCCGGGGGCCCGCTCGCGTTGCGCCTGTTCTCCTGATGGCGGTCCCACCCGAGACGGCCGCGCGCGCCGACCGACTGCGCGGCGAACTCGAACTCGCCAACTTCAACTATTACGTCAAGGACGCTCCATCCATCCCGGACGCCGAGTACGACAGGTTGTTCCGCGAATTACAATCGCTCGAAGGGCAGTATCCTGAATTGTGCGGGCCTGATTCCCCCACCAGCCGCATCGGCGCTGCCCCGCTGGCGGCGTTCCGACAAGTCACCCATGCGACGCCGATGCTGTCGCTCAACAATGCTTTTGACAATGCCGGGATCGAAGCCTTCGATCGCCGGGTGCGCGAAGTGCTGGAGGATGACGGGCCGATCCGTTATGCCGTGGAACCGAAATTCGATGGTCTGGCGATCAGCCTGACTTACCGGAATGGATTGTTTGAAATGGGTGCCACGCGTGGTGATGGGTATACCGGGGAAGAGGTCACGTCCAACTTGCGTACCGTGCGGGCGATTCCCTTGCGACTGGCGGGAATGCCGCCGCCTTTGCTGGAAGTTCGCGGCGAGGTTCTGATGTTCAAGCGCGATTTCGAAATGCTGAATGTGGAACAGCGCGAGCGCGGGGACAAGGAATTCGCCAACCCGCGCAATGCCGCCGCCGGTTCATTGCGACAACTCGATTCCCGCGTCACCGCCTTGCGCCACCTGAGTTTTTTCGCTTACGGATTGGGCGCAGTGGAAGGCAAAGTTCCCGAGGACACGCACAGCCACCAGCTCGACTTTCTGGAGTCGCTGCGTCTTCCTGTGACGCGCGCGCGCGACGTCGTTGCAGGCGTCGATGGCCTGCTCCACTATTACCGTTCAATCGGGGAACAGCGCGTCACACTGCCGTTTGAAATTGACGGCGTGGTCTACAAAATAGACGATCTCAAGAGTCAAAAGCGTCTGGGCTTCGTATCGCGCGCCCCGCGTTTCGCAGTGGCGCACAAGTATCCGGCGCAGGAAGAAATAACACAGGTGTTGGATATTACGGTGCAGGTTGGACGCACCGGGGCGCTGACGCCGGTGGCACGATTGGCACCGGTGTTTGTTGGTGGTGTGACCGTTACCAACGCCACGTTGCACAACGAGGACGAGGTCAGACGCAAGGACGTGCGCATCGGCGATCACGTGGTCGTTCGGCGAGCCGGTGACGTCATTCCCGAAGTGATGAGCGTGGTTGTGGAACGCCGCCCGGCCGATGCCCGTGAATTCGTGATGCCGGATAAATGCCCGGTCTGCTTCTCCCGCGTCGAGCGGCTCGAGGGCGAGGCAGTCACACGCTGCACCGCGGGTTTGTTCTGCGCGGCGCAGCGCAAACAGGCGTTGCTGCATTTTGCCGGACGGCGCGCGATGGATATTGAAGGTCTGGGTGAAAAACTGGTGGATCAGCTGGTCGACGCGAATCTGGTGAAAACGCCGGCAGATCTCTACCGCCTCGATTTGCAGTCGCTTTCGAATCTGCAGAGAATGGCCGACAAGTCGGCCGCGAACGTACTGAAATCGATTGAAAAAAGCAAAAAAACCACATTGCCCCGCTTTATTTTTGCGCTTGGTATACGCAACGTTGGCGAAACGACCGCCAGGGATCTTGCACACCACTTCGGCGGACTGGAACAGCTGATGCAGGCGGATGAAACGCAACTGCAACAAGCGCCCGATGTGGGGCCGATCGTGGCGCAGAGCATCGCTCATTTTTTCGGTGAGCCCCACAATCTGGAAATTATCGCAGAGATGCGCGCCTCCGGCGTGCAATGGCCGGAGACGAAAGTCGTTCAGACCGCGAAACTGCCTCTAGCGGGCAAGACGTTCGTGTTGACCGGGTCGCTGCCGAATCTGACTCGCGATGACGCAAAAGAGCGCATCGAGGCGAAAGGCGGAAAGGTGGCCGCCAGCGTATCGAAGAAAACTAACTATGTCATCGCAGGCGCTGATGCTGGCAGCAAGCTGGAGAAGGCACGGGAAATTGGGGTCGCTGTGCTGGACGAAAGAGGATTGTTAGAATTGCTTGAATAACCTGCGCCGTCGCGAATCCGAGTCGCAAGGAGACAAATTGAAAAAGATTACCAAAGCAGTTTTCCCGGTCGCCGGAATGGGTACCCGTTTTCTTCCCGTTACCAAGGCGAGTCCGAAGGAGATGCTACCGGTGGTGGATAAACCCCTGATCCAGTATGCCGTGGAGGAGGCGGTCGCGGCAGGAATCACGCAGATGGTATTCATTACGGGGCGCAACAAACGCGCCATCGAGGATCATTTCGACAAAGCTTATGAGCTGGAGACCGAGCTGGCCGCCCGCAACAAACAGGAGATGCTGGATCAGGTGCACGGCATTCTGCCCAAGAATGTCAGTTGCATCTATGTTCGGCAGACCGAAGCATTGGGTCTGGGCCACGCCGTTCTTTGCGCACGACCGGTGGTCGGCAACGAGCCATTCGCAGTGATCCTGGCCGACGATCTGATCGACGGCGATCCTCCAGTCATGAAGCAGATGGTGGACGTCTACGCCAGCGAGCGCTGTTCCGTCCTCGCGGTGCAGAACGTTTTGCCCGCAGAAACGTCGAGCTACGGAATTGTCCGGGCTGAACCCGGCGAGCGTGGCATGCATCGCATTACCGGCATCGTCGAGAAACCCAAACCCGAGCTCGCGCCTTCCACGCTTGCGGTCGTGGGACGTTATTTGCTCGAACCGGAAATTTTCGACCACCTCGAGAAGGTCAAACCCGGAAGCGGAGGTGAAATTCAGCTCACAGACGCCATCGCCTCGATGCTGAACAAGCAGCGCGCATTGGCGTACGAATTTCAGGGGCTGCGTTACGACTGCGGTTCAAAGCTGGGTTACTTGCAGGCTAACGTGCTCTATGCAATGCGCCATCCCGAGATCGGCGACGAATTTCGCAGATTTCTCAATTCACTTGATGCCGAGAGCAAAAGGACCGGACTGAATGCTAAATAAGGATCAAGCGTGGCAGGTGCTGCGCGATGCCGAGCTGGTGCACGACGAGGACGCCGTCAATCGAGCGGTCAAACGCCTCGCCATAGACATCACGGCGAAGCTTGCCGATGCCCACCCGCTGGTCATGCCGGTCATGGGTGGCGCGGTGGTGTTCACCGGGCAGCTTTTGCCGCTGTTGCGCTTCCCCCTGGAGTTCGATTACCTGCACGTGACCCGCTACGACGGCAAGACTCGCGGCGGGCACATACAGTGGAAATCGATGCCTCACGTAGATTTCCGGGGGCGTACGGTGCTGGTCCTGGATGACATCCTCGATGAAGGCAACACGCTGGCGGCAATCCGTGATCATCTGCTCGGCGAAGGTGCGGCGGCCTTTTACAGCGCGGTGTTCGCCGACAAGGATATCGGACGGCAAAAACCGATTCGGGCGGACTTCGTCGGCCTGACCGTTCCAAATCGATATGTTTTCGGATTCGGCATGGACGCCCATGAAACCTGGCGTAACCTGCCGGCGATCTACGCGCTGAAGACCTGAGGAGATGGCATTGCTTGGAATCATCGGTGGGACCGGCCTGACCCAGCTCTCCAATCTCGAAATCACTCGCCGCCAGGTGGTGCGCACGCCATTCGGAGATCCTTCGGGCGCGTTGACCTTCGGCAAATTGAACCGGCGCGATGTTGTGTTTCTCGCACGTCACGGATATGGCCACACGATTCCGCCGCATGAAGTCAATTATCGCGCCAACATCTGGGCGCTGCGGTCGGAAGGCGTTGAACGGATCGTGTCAGTCGCCTCGGTTGGCGGCATTCGCGCCGATCTCCCGCCTGGTACGCTCGCCATTCCCCATCAGGTGCTGGACTATACCTGGGGACGCAAGCACACCTTTTTCGAGGGCCCCGATCAACCCGTGACGCACGTCGATTTCACGCATCCCTACAGTAACGAATTGCGCGCAAGCCTGCTAACGGCAGCGGCCGCGGCGCGTCAGGCGATCGTGAGCAGTGGCGTATACGCGGCTACGCAGGGGCCACGCCTGGAAAGCGCTGCGGAAATCGACCGACTGGAGCGTGACGGAGCCGATATGGTCGGTATGACCGGCATGCCCGAAGCGTCGCTGGCGAGGGAGCTGGAATTGCGCTACGCGGCTGTCGCAGTCGTGGTGAATCACGCTGCGGGCCGGGGGGATAGCAGCGAGGCGATTCATCTCGAACAGATCAATGCAGTATTGCAAGCATCGATGGTGAAGGTGCGGATGCTGCTCGAGAAGCTGGTGGAACACGATGATTAAGCCGGTGCTGAGGATGGGCGATCCTATCCTGTTCCAGCGCGCTGAACCGGTGACGCAATTCGACACGCCGGAACTGCATGCGTTGTTGCAGGACATGGACGATACCATGCGTTCAAAAAATGGCGCCGGAATCGCGGCGCCGCAGATTGGCGTGAGTTTGCAGGTCATAATTTTCGGCGTTGGTGCCAATTCCCGCTATCCGGACGCTGAACTGGTGCCCTACACAGTGTTAATCAATCCGACACTGGAACCGATCGGCGCCGATATGGAAGAGGGCTGGGAGGGATGCCTGTCCGTGCCGGGCATGCGCGGCGTCGTAGCGCGGCACAGCCAGTTGCGCTATGGTGGCTTCGACCAGTTTGGCAATTGCATCGATCGCACAGTATCGGGATTTCATGCCCGCGTGGTCCAGCACGAGACCGATCACTTGAACGGTATTCTCTATCCGATGCGCATCAGCGACCTGCGCAAATTCGGATTCAACGAGGAATTGTTTCCCGGACAGCAGATCGTGGACGACTAGGCGCTGCCGCGGCGCATGCTAGGGCTGGAGCGCCTGCACCAACTCGGTTTCCAGGCGCACCACCTTCTTGGTGTCGCGCAACGCGTCGCCGGTGACGAGGAAGGTGTCCTCGGCGCGTTCGCCCAGCGTATTGATTTTCGCGGTATAGAGATTGATGTCGTAATTGTCGAGAACCCGCGCAATCCGGTACAGCAGGCCAGGGCGATCGCCGGCCACGACGTTCAGATAGTAGAACGCGCCTTTTTCATCCGGGCGGATGTGGACTTCCGGCGTCATCGGCACGTATTTCACCTGACGCGAAAGCCTGCCTTTGGACGGAACTGGTAATTCGCCATGTGCTCGAAGCTGTGTCTCGAGTTCATGCTCGATGTAGCTGATGAGGTCGCGATAATGCGAGGTGGCGCGCGCGGGGTCCAAAACTTGGAAGCTGTCCAGAGCATAGCCGTGGCGCGTGGTGTAGATCTTGGCCTCGACGATGCTGAAGTTGATGCTCAGAAAAAAACCGCAAATGCGGGCGAACAGGGATCGCTCGTCGGGTGCATAGATCATCACCTGCAATCCTTCGCCAATGGGGGACAGTCGGGCTTTGACAATCGGAACGGCGGTGTCGAAGCGGTAATTCAGCAACCTCGTGTGCCAGACGATGTCTTGCTCGTCGTGGCGCAGGAAATAGCTGTCGTCGAGCCGGTCCCATAGCTTGCGGGGTGCATCTTCCGCAATGGCGTAAGCGCGCAATTTGACAAGTGCCCGCTCCTGGCGCGCCTGCAACGTATTCTCCGCCGGTATCGTGCCCGCATTGAGCAGCCTGCGCGTGGCGCGAAACAGGTCTTCGAGCAGCTTTCCCTTCCATGCGTTCCAGACTTTCGGACTGGTGCCACGGATGTCCGCCACGGTGAGAAGATAAAGCGCCACCAGCCGCCGGTCGCTTTTAACCTTATCGGCGAAAGCCCGGATAACGTCCGCATCCGACAAATCCCGCTTCTGTGCGGTTGCGGACATCATCAAATGCTGTTCGACCAACCAGATGATCAGTTCGGTATCTTCCTTCGACAGGCCGTGTGCGTGGCAAAATCGAGCGGCATCCGCCATGCCTAATTTGGAATGATCGCCACCACGGCCCTTGGCGATGTCGTGGAACAGTCCGGCGAGATAGAGCACTTCGATGCGTTCGAATTCCGCAATCAGCCGGCTGCATAGCGGATATTCGTGCGCCATTTCGGGTACCGCGAAGCGGCGCAAGTTGCGCACCACCATGAGAATGTGTTCGTCCACCGTGTAGACGTGGAAAAGGTCGTGCTGCATGCGCCCGACGATACGCCCGAATGCCGGGAGGTAGCGCCCGAGTACGCCGTAGTGATTCATGCGTCGCAGCGCGTGGGTGATGCCTGTGGGGCGACGCAAAATTTCCATGAAGAGCGCGCGGTTCTCCGGGCTGCGGCGGAACGCCGCGTCGATATGGTCGCGTGCATGCCACAGCGCGCGCATCGTCGGCACGGCGAAACCCTTGAGTTCCGGATGATCTTGCAACAACAGGAACGCCTCGAGAATCGCAGCCGGCTGGCGCTGGAACAGTCCATGGCTGGCTTCGAGGAGTTCCGCGTTGATGCGGAAACGATCGTTCAGGTCCCGAGGCTCGGCAGAAGACGCCGGGAAAACCCGCCGTCGCAGGTTCTGCAGCACGATGGTATTGAGCAGCTGAACGGCCTTGGCGGTCGTGTAGAACTGCTGCATCAATTGTTCGCTGGCTCGCCGGGCCGGCGTATCGGCCAGACCATACTGCCTGGCGAGCTCAGACTGAAAATCGAACAAAAGTCGGTCTTCGCGTCGATTTGTCAGGTAGTGCAACCGAATACGTAACACGGCGAGCGTGGTTTCGTGGCGCTTGAGCTGTCGTGCTTCCTCCCGAGTCAGAATTTTCTGGCGCGTGAGGTCCTGCCAGCTGTGTCCGAGTCCGGCGGCGCGGCTGATCCAGAGTATGGTCTGCAGGTCGCGCAGCCCGCCCGGGCTTTCCTTGATGTTCGGTTCGAGGTTATAGGCGGTATCGTTGAACCGCGTGTGTCGCTGTTGCTGTTCGAGGAGCTTGGCTTCGAAAAAATAAGTGACGTCGAGAGCTCCGATGATCGCGCTGGCGAAGCGCGTGTACTGCTTGAGATTGCCGGCAATCAGCCTTGCTTCGAGCA
>JANMYN010000800.1:0-3779 GCA_031382195.1 Betaproteobacteria bacterium | reverse complement strand
CAGCCAGATCGCGACCCGTGAGCCGGTCCTGCAGGAAATCGCAAAGCGCCAGATGCCGCAGCTCTACTTCGACGAGATCGACGTGCTGGTCATCGACGAGATGGGCAAGAACATCAGCGGTGCCGGCTTCGACCCGAACATCACCGGCCGCAACCGGCGCGCGGTGAAATGGAACTTCGGACCGAAGGTCAAGAAGATCGTCGTGCTCGGCCTGACGCACGAATCACACGGCAATGCCACGGGTATGGGCGGAGCGGACATCATCACCATGCGGCTGTTCAAGGAAATCGATATTCCGTCGACCTACGCCAACATCATTACCTCGATGAACCTCGACGGCGGGGCTATCCCCATTGTGATGAACACGGAGCGCGAAGCAATCCAGTTGGCGGTGAAAACCGTCGTGCGGGTCAAGCCCGAAAACTGCCGCATCGTGCGCATCCGCAACACCCTCGAACTTGCCCATATCCAGGTATCGGAACCCTTGCTCGCCGAAGTACGCGCCCGGCCAGAGCACTTCCAGATCGCGTCGCCCGCCGCCGCATTTACTTTCGATGCCGCAGGGCGGTTGGCACCCTTGCCATCGGCACACGATCCGTCAACCCTGAGCGCTGCCGCGCGTTAGCGGCAATGCTTCCCGAACACGGGAAGCATTCAACACAACATGCCCAGGGGACTTACATGAAAAAAATCTTAGTACTGCTCAGCCTCTTGCTTCTAGCAATGCCGGCCCTGGCTGCGACCGCGCAGCAGGACAAAATGAAAGCCTGTAATGCGAATGCCGCCAAGCAAAACCTGAAGGGCGACGCGCGCAAGGGCTTCATGAAGGAGTGCCTGTCTGCCAAGACCGAGGCAAAGGAAGAGAAGAAAGAAGAAAAGGCCATGACGCCACAGCAGGAGAAGATGAAGAAGTGCAACGCCGACGCCAAGACGAAGAGTCTCAAAGGCGACGAACGCAAGAAATTCATGAGCGATTGCCTGAAGGCGAAGTAACCAGCCCGAATCGGTGGCCTGCGGGCCGCCGAGTCGCAATCCCCCTCACCATCACAGGAGAAAATGAAAGCATGGCTCGTATTCTTATACTACTGATCACCCTGGCGTTTTCGTTGCCGGTTCTCGCCGACAAAGACGAGGACAAGAAAGAAGGCAACAGCGCGTGTGCCCATGAAGCGAACAAGCGCGATTTGAGCGGCAAGGAGCGCAAGCGATTCTTGAAGGAATGCCGCAAGGAAACGCGGCAGGAGGGCCGCAAGGGCGACCGCCGCGACGACGATGATCGGGACCGGCATGAAGGCCGCCGTGACGATCGTGCCGCTCCGCCAGCCCGGCCCCAGGCTCCGTCGCAACCTGCGGCCGCGCCGGTACCGACACCCGCCCAACCTCCGGCCGCGGCACAACCGCCTGCCGCGCCGGTACCCGCACCCGCCCAGCCCCCGGTTGCAGCACAACCGCCTGCCGCGCCCGCGACTCCGGCTGCGCCACCCCCCGCTCCAGCGCAGCCCGCTGCGACCCCTGTATCACCACCGCAGGCGCCAACCCCGGCAGCGGTGCTGACTACCGAACAGAAAAAGCTGAAATGCGTCACCGAGGCGAGGAACGCCAATATCGCGCTAAGCAAACGAAAAGAGTTCATGGAAAAATGCATGGCACGTTGAATTTCTACCCGCCAAGAACTTCCCAAACCCCGCTCAATGCGGGGTTTTTTTCGTGCCCCTGTCGCGGCACGCACCGGTCGTTCGGTTAGAATCGTTGCGCCCTCCTAATGGACCGCCAGCAAGGAAATGGCAGACAGACTTCGAATAGGCTTGGCCGGTGCAGGCGCAATCAGCCAATACCATCTTGCCGGCTGGTCGGAAATGCCCGATGCGCGAGTGGTCGCAATTTGCGATGTCGACGATGCAAAGGCCCGCGCCAAGGCGCAGGCCTTCGACATTGCCAACGTCTACACCGATTTCCGCACGATGATCGAGCGCGAAAAACTCGACGCCGTGGACATCGTCACGCCGGTCGGAACGCACGCCCCTCTGACCAGGCTCGCAGCCGATGCCGGACTGCATGTTTGCTGTCAGAAGCCGCTGACGCCCACGGTGCGCGAGGCCGAGGAGTTGATCGCCTACGTCGGCGAACGCGTTCGTTTCATGGTGCACGAGAATTACCGGTTCAGGCCGCACTACGCAATGATCCGCGAATGGCTGGAACAGGGCCGTGTCGGCAAAATCACCCAGGCGCGGATGACCGTGCGCTGCCAGGGCATGATGGAAGTGGGCGGCGTGCCGCCCTTCCTGCTCAACCGCCAGCCGTACCTCAAGGATTTCACGCGGTTGCTGATCTTCGAAGTGCTGATCCACAACCTCGACGCGATGCGTGTGCTGCTCGGCCCGTTGGAAGTGATCGCTGCGCAGGTAGCGAAGGTCAACCCGGAACTCGCGGGCGAAGACGCCGCCGTGGTTCTGCTTCAAGGCGCCGACGGCCTCACCGCGGTTCTCGACGGAAATATCTCGGCCCCGGGCTACGGCCCGCTGCCGACCGACCGGGTCGAGATCATGGGCACCCGCGGCACCCTGGTGTTCGATCGCGATCGCCTGACCATGGCCGGTTCGGACGAGCCACCAGTGGTCTTCGACCTCGCGAAGAACTATCAGATCTGCTTCAGCAGCGCGGTACGGGAGTTCGTGAACGGCATCCGCACAGGCGGGCCCTTCCCGACCGACCGGCTCGATAATCTCGAAACCCTCAAACTCATGGAAGCATGCTACGTCGCCGCCAGCGTGAAAGTCTGAGTCGACCGTGCATTTCCGAGCAGTTCAGACCCGTTCGATCAGTAAGGCAATTCCCTGGCCGACGCCGATGCACATCGTCGTCAGCGCATAGCGCGCCTTGCGCTCCTGCAGTTCGTAAACGGCAGTAGCAACCAGACGCGCGCCGCTCATGCCCAAAGGATGGCCCAGCGCGATCGCCCCACCGTTCGGATTGACGCGCGCATCGTCATCGCTGATGCCGAGTTGGCGCAGCACCGCAAGGCCCTGCGCCGCGAAGGCTTCGTTGAGTTCGATCACGTCGATCTGATCCAGCTTCACCCCGGTCCTGGCCAGCAGCTTTTTCGTAGCCGGCACCGGGCCAATGCCCATGATCCGGGGCGCGCAACCGGCAACAGCCGAACCGATTACGCGCGCCAGCGGAACGAGGCCGTGACGTTTGGCCGCGGCCTCGCTGGCAAGAATCAACGCACAGGCCCCGTCGTTCACACCCGATGCATTGCCCGGCGTCACCGTGCCGTCAGGTTTCACTACGCCCTTCAACTTGCCCAGCGCTTCCATGCTGGTTTCGCGCGGATGTTCATCGCGATCCACCACGACAGGATCGCCTTTCTTCGCCAGAATCGTAACCGGCACGATCTCTTTGGCGAGCCGGCCATTCATCTGCGCGGCCGATGCCTTCGCCTGCGAACGCAGTGCAAACGCATCCTGGTCGACTCGTGAAATGCCGAATTCCTGTGCGACGTTTTCCGCGGTTTCCGGCATCGAGTCGGTACCATATAGCTGCTTCATCACCGGGTTGACGAAACGCCAGCCTATGGTCGTATCGAAGACCACGTTGGTGCGGGAAAATGCGCTGTCGGCCTTGGGCATGACGAAAGGGGCGCGCGACATGCTCTCCACGCCGCCGGCAATCATCAGTTCCGCTTCGCCCGCCCTGATCGCCCGCGCGACGATGCCCACCGCATCCATCCCCGACCCGCAAAGGCGATTGATCGTGCTGCCGGGAATTTCCTTCGGCAA
>JANMYN010000781.1:0-1539 GCA_031382195.1 Betaproteobacteria bacterium | reverse complement strand
TGCTTTTTCGCTGTCGTCGTAACGGCGATCGAGACGTTGCAGTTCACCGAGTTCCAGGTAGTAGAGCAGGTCCTTGCTTCCGAACCTGTTGTTGCCTTCGAGCCGCTTGATTGCTCCGCCAACGTTACCGGCCGCCGCCAGGTTGATTGTGCTGCTCAGTTCGGAGTCGTAGCTGCGAAACGTAGCGCAGCCTGACAGCATTGTCAGCAGCAGCGCGGCGGCGGCAAACCGGGCGCGGATATCAAAGCGGGAGGAGGCGTTCAAGGCGAGGTCCTGCCGCCAACAACGCCGCCGCCGTGACTCAGTTGACGGTGCGGCCGGTGTCTTCTTCTGATGGCGCGTGCGTGAATGTTGGCACCGCGAGCGAAATATCCCATTCCGCCTTGACTGCCGTGTCCTGCACAAGTTTCATCAGTCCGTGCAGCAGTGTGTCGCCTAACGCCAGATCTACCCCATTTCCCTGCTGGGGCTGCAGTGACAACACGGTCTGGCCGCGGTCGTTGCGGCGCGCTCGCACTTTGCTCACCAGCATCGGCGCGTTGCCCATAGGGTGTTCGCGCTCCGGTTCCTGGGCAGCCTTGGAGAATTTCACTTCCTGCAGCGCTTTTTCGTGCTGCAACCCGACGAGTGCCTTGCGTACCTCGGGATTGGGCTGCATCTGGATGTCCGGCTTGGCCTGGGCCATCTGCAGCAGCACCGGCCAGATGCGCTTGACCAGGCGCCGAGTAAGCCAGAACTGGATTTCGGCCTTTTTGTCGAAGAACACGCGCACCATCAGGCGGTCCTCTTCGGCGTGGAACTCCACGGTGATGCGTTCGAGGTTCATGGGGCACAATATTACGCGTAACCAGTGTGTGGAAGAAAGACCGGCGCAAGCGGATCAGTCTGCGCGATAGCGGCGGATGATTTCGGGATCGGGGTCAAATCCCAGCCCGGGCGTTTGCGGCACGCCGATCAATCCGTTCCGGGGTATCGCTTGATCTGCATACAGCCTCGCCTCGAGATCGAAATACCGCCATTCCACCATCGATCCGAGCCCTTCCACAGACCCGTGGCCGAGCGCGGCATTGACATGCACTCCTGCCAGGAAGGCAGGGCCGTCGTAAAAGCTGTGAGGCATCACCGTCACGTTGTACGCAGCGGCCAAAATGAATACCTTGCGCAATTCTGATACGCCGCCCATCTTGGCTGGACTCGGTTGCAAGAAATCCACCGCGCCGGCATCCAACAGGTGCTTGAACTGCGCAACTGTGCTGGCGTTCTCTCCGGCCGCGATCGGGATGCCGCCACGGGCGCGGATCTGCGCCAACGCCGTGTGATCCTCCGGCGGCCACACCGGCTCCTCGAGCCAGCGCAGGTTCAGCGGCTGCAGCACCTGCGCCATGTCCAGCGCTTCGCGCAGCGTCCACGGGCAGTTCACGTCGAGCATGATGTCCACGTCGTCCCCGGCAACCTGGCGCGCCGCGCGCGTCGGCGCGACTGCGATTTCATGCAGCTTGATGTGCCGGTAACCTTCGCCCAGCGCCCGCTCGACATTGG
>JANMYN010000753.1:0-2817 GCA_031382195.1 Betaproteobacteria bacterium | reverse complement strand
GGATGGATTCCTTCTGAACAAACTCGACTTCAGCGTCACCAAGATGCTGCACATCGACACCATGATCATCTGGCTGCTGATGGGGTTCATCGGCGCGGTGTACTGGTTCCTGCCGATCGAACTCGAGCGCGAGGTCGAAGGCATCAAGCTCGCCGAAATCATGTTCTGGATCTTCTGTGCGGCCGTCGCCGTGGTCGCCGCTGTCTTCATTTTTGTGCAGTACGGGCCGGCGACCGAGATGTCGCTCTGGTTCATCAACCAGGGGCGCAAGTACGTCGAGGCGCCGCGCTGGGCCGCTGTCGGCATCACCTTGGTGGTATTGGTGTTCGTCTACAACGTGGTCGCGACCGCATTCAAGTCCAAAAAAATCACCGGCATCATGGGCGTGCTGATGCTGGATCTGATTCCGTTGTTCGGCCTCTACCTGATTGCATTTCCCTCGATCACCAACATGTCCGAGGACCAGTACTGGTGGTGGTGGCTGGTGCATCTCTGGGTCGAGGCCACGTGGGAGATCCTGATCGGCTGCATCATGGCGCTGGCGCTGATGCAACTCCTCGGTACCACGCGGCGTATCGTCGAGACCTGGCTCTACATTGAAGTCGCGCTGGTCCTGGGCACCGGCATCCTCGGACTCGGCCACCATTATTTCTGGATCGGGACACCGTCGTACTGGCTCGGCATCGGTGGTTTTTTCTCCGCGCTCGAGCCGCTGCCGCTGCTGGGCATGGTCGTGCACGCGGTCTACGATGCGGGCGCGCACCGCATGAAGACGACCAACCAGCCTGCGCTCTTCTGGGTCATGGCCGAAGCATTCGGCAATTTCATCGGTGGCGGCGTGTTCGGATTCATGATGACCCTGCCGCAGATCAACCTCTTTACCCATGGCACGCAGTGGACCGTATCGCACGGCCACTTCGCTTTCTGGGGTGCTTACGGGTGCGGCATCATCGCCGTGATCTACCTCGCATTGCAGAAGGCGCGGGCCGCCGAGCAGTTGCAAAGCACGGCGTGGAAATGGTCGTTTGCGCTGCTCAATATCGGCATGATCGGCATGGTCGGCGCGCTGCTGGTATCGGGTATTTCGCAGGCTTTCTATGAGCGCGCCATGGGCGGTTCCACCTTGCAGGCTTTCATTGACGGTCAGAACAACGTGTGGTTCGTCCAGGGCGTTGTCATGCGCCTGGTATTCGGCTTCGTCTTCACGGCCGGCTACGTAATGCTGATGGTGGACCTGCTCACCATTGGCAAGAAGCGTGTCGCCGCCGACAGCCTGAAGGCGCGTGTTGCGGGCGGCCCGGCATGAGTGGCGGGCAGATGCTCGTGACGTCGCTGTTGCTGGGCCTGTTCGTATTGCTTGCTGGTTGCTATGGCCTGCTTTACTGCCTGGGCCGCTTGCGCGCGAACCGCGCGCTCGGGCGGGCCGCCGCGATTGCTTACCTGTTGCAGGGAATTACGACTGCAATACTGGCGTTGACCGCGCTCGATTTCTGGTGGAAGGCATTGCTGCTGGCAAGCTTCGTGGCGTATTTGCCGATTCCCCCATTGACCTGGCGCTTTCTCGAAATTCTGCACAGACCCGAGGAGCAACACTCATGATTCCCAACCTCTTGAATACCGCACTTGGCATTACGCTGGTGTATTGCGCGATCCTTGCCCCCAATGCCCTGCAAGAAACCCCCTGGCCATTGATGGCGGCGGGCACCGGCATAATTGCGTTGGGGTTGTGGGCGCGGCGAGATGACAGGCTGAAATGGTTCAATCTGGTCAATGTCGTTCTCGGCGCAGCGCTGATGCTGCTCGGCATCGCGCGCGTCCTGACCCCGGTGCATCCACTGGTCATGTTCTGGTGGGTATTCTGGGTCGGGATTATCGTTGCCGTGCTGGCATTCTGGTCCGCGCTGTATACGCGAGAGACTTTCGCAACGAATACTTGGGCCCGCCGAACCGCGTCCTTTTATCGTCTTGCCGGGCAGGCCGAAACAATCCGGCAACAGGGCCCGGACGCACGAATGCTCGCGCTCAGGATTGTTTGAAACGACAACCACTCACGGCTGGCAACACTGGCGTTCGTGCTGTTTAGGCGGGCAGCTCACCGATCCGAACGAACAGAATACGCAGCAATCGCCTGGCTTGGGGCGTAATAGCGTCTTGCATCCCGTGCATTCGTAATAGAACTGACAGGCGTCGGTAGGCATGACTTCCTGTTTGGAAAAGCCGCACTGCGGACAGGTGATAACGGACTCGAGGATCGTTGCGCTCATCAACTGTTCATTTATGGATAGTGGAGGGGAAACCGGCGTTGGTCGTCGCTTGCACCAGCGTGGCCACATTGGCTTTATCCGGGTCGAACTTGATTGTCGCGGTTTTTTGGCCCAGGTCCACCCTGGCATCCATAACGCCGTCAACTCTTTGCAGGGACTTCCTCACGGTGATCGGACACAACGAGCAAGTCATGTTCTGAACGTCGAGCACGACTGTTTCCGGCGAGCCGGCGTAAGCCGGCGCAATCGATAAAACAACAAGGGCGGCGACAGCAGCGAGTTTGTGCATGATGGTTTCTCCAGTCAGTAGAGCAGGGGGGCGAGCCAGGGCACCGCCAGCAGGCCAAACAGCAGGACGGCCACGATCCAGAACACGACCCGTTGGCGCGTGATGGTTGGCGGGTTCGCGCAAGATGTGCCCGGCTCGCACACCAGCGGGACAAAATAAAGTTTGCGCAATGCCAGTCCCAGAAACAGCAGGGTCAGGCCGATGAATATCGGCCGGTAAGGTTCCAGCGCGGTCAGATTGCTGATCCACGCGCCGCTGATGCCG
>JANMYN010000703.1:0-1746 GCA_031382195.1 Betaproteobacteria bacterium | reverse complement strand
GAGCCAGTCCGGCGTGGCCGGCACACCGTTGATGGATAATTCGATCATGCTGCCGCACGCCCTCTCCCGTCCGCTGCGCCGGCTCATGCTCTGGACTGCGTGGACTCTCGCCACCGTAATCCTGATCGTGGTGCTGGGGTTCCTGTACGTCACTTTCGTCGGCATCTCCATCGATGCCTCGTTCCTGCGCGCAACCGTGGCGCAGACCTTCGCCGACAGTATCGGCCGCCCGGTGCGCTTCGAGGGTCCGATGGAGATGGAAATTTCAGCCACCCCGAAACTGCGCATCGGCGGGTTGCATATCGCCAACGCGCCCGGCTTTGGCGAGGGCGACTTCGCCAGTCTCGGCGAAGCGCGTCTTGCGGTCGATCTCTGGCCGCTGCTGTTCGAGAGGCGGTTGCACATCGACGAACTCGCGGGCAGCGATGTACATCTGCGTTTGCAGGTCAAGGCGGACGGCAGCAATAACTGGACTATCCATCGCCTGAAGCCCGCCGCAACCAATGCGCCCGAGGCCGCCGGCACGTCATCGAGCCGCGCGGACCAGGCGTTTACGCTGCTCGACGTCCAGCGCGTTACACTGGAAAAACTCAACGTGGTTTATGTAGGCGCCGATGCCAGGAGCCATTATTTCGACCTGCATACGCTGAGCGCGCAGTCTCCGGCCGATAAGCCTTTCAAAATGACGCTCAACGGCGCAGTGGAGAAAGCGTTTCCTTACAGGCTGGACTTCAGTGGTGGCGTGCTCTCCGACCTCGCCACCAATAAACCCTGGCCAATCGCTTTTACGCTTACCTTTCTGAGTTCGACCCTGGCCGTCACTGGAAGCGTCAACGGACGCGGCGGGGAAGTGACTTTCGGTCTTGGCACGGAGAACCTGCTGGAATTCGAACGCCTGCTGCAAACCAGGTTGCCGGATGTCGGCGCCAGCGGTATCGCCGGGACCGTGATCTTCTCGCCGCGCCGGGTGGCCCTGACACAACTGGCCGGCGCCATGGGCAATACGACACTGATTGGGTCTCTGGATTTCGACGCAACCGGAGCCAAACCGAAGCTCAGCGGTTCGCTGATCTTGCCGTCTCTGGATTTGCGTCCGTTTCTGGGGGAAAAATCCGCCCGCGTCAATGCCGGCAACGAGCATGACGAGCCGCCGCGCAATCTTGCCGAGGTCTATCGCCGCTTGGCCGCGGCGACATTCGATCTGAAGCAGCTAAACAGCGCGGATGCGGACATTACCCTGGGCGTCGGGCGCTGGCTGAGCCTGCCGGGCGACGTAGAAAACGTCACGCTGAACATCAAACTGAAAGACGGGACGCTGCAGGCGCCGATAACAGCCTCGATTGCCGGCGTAGCCTTGGCTGGCAGCGCGGGCGCCGACGCCAACGCGAATCCGCCCAGCTTCAATCTCGCGCTCGGCACACGCAATTCCGATCTTGGCGGGCTAGCCGAACTGCTGCTTGGGGCACCCGGCATCAAAGGGCACCTCGGGCGATTCGATCTCAAGCTTTCGGCGCAGGGCGATCAGGGCAGCGAACTGGTGCAAAGTCTGGCGGTGCGCCTCGAAGTCGATCGTGGCCAGTTCAGCTATGGCAACATCGGCGGCGGCCGCCCGGTGGAATTCGGCCTGGAGCGGTTGGCGGTCAATCTGCCCGCGGGCAAGGAATTGCGCGGGGACATGCGCGGCACGCTGCTGGGCCACCCGTTTACCGCGCAATTGCGCTCCAGTGCACTCGAACCCATCATGCT
>JANMYN010000664.1:0-2082 GCA_031382195.1 Betaproteobacteria bacterium | reverse complement strand
TTCCACTCGATTGAAACCCGGCTGAAAGTAACTGTCCTGCTGATTCCGAACGTAAGCCTGGAGACCCCCAACTACACGGTCACACGGTTACGGCACGACGAACTGAATCAGAATGACGTCGCAGTGCCCAGCTACAAGATGGCCGATATCCCGGCCGAAGCGACGGCACCCGCTGCTGTCATTCAGAAGCCGGAAGCGCAGCGGCCGCAAGCCGCGGTGCAGGGCATTACGCCGTCGCAACCGGCTCCCGTGGCCGCACAGCGCGAAGAAATCAAACCCTCGATCCTGGAGAAGATCTTCAGTTGGCTTAGCCCTAAGCCGCAGCCCGCACCCGAACCGGTGAAAGCCCGGCCGCGAGACCCGCAGCGGCAACGCGATCCGGCACGCCGCGACCATCGCCATGGCCGCCCAGAGGGGCGCGCCGAAGGCAACAAACGCGACGAACAGCGCAGGGGTCCGCGCCCGGACCCAGACACCCGGCGCGATCAGGGGCGCAACCGTAACCAGGAACAAGCGGGCGAGCGCAAATCACAGGATCGTCAGCAACAACCGCAGCAGCGGCCACCGCGCCCCGATCAGGCGCTCGCCGCAGTTGAACAACGCCAGCCCGGCGATCGTCCTGCGGAAGGGGCACGCGACGAGGGTCGCAGCCGGCGGCGTGGACGCGGCCGCCGCGACAGGCCAGCGGAGCACCACGACAATCCGAACCAACAGACACGAGCTGAGCAGCCCAACCCGGTGCAAGTCGATAACGGTCGGTCCCGGCCACCACGGGAACGCGAGCACGCGCCAGCCGCGGTTGCGCGGGAAGATTCTCAGTCAATTGCGATCGAGCAGTTCCCGGTGGAACCGCAGGTAACGGCGCCGCCCGCGGTCGAGCAACCTGTTGTTCGGGATTATCCTGTTGAAGAAATTCGCCACAGCGAATTCGCGCCGATAGTCGCAATTCCCGAACGGCCCCCCGCACCAGCACCGGTGCTCGAAAAGCCGGAACCGCAGACGGCACCGGCCTGGAGAATGGACCCGGTCGTCCTCCCATCTGACCTGGTCATGATCGAAACCCAGTCAAAAGTAGCTGTAATCGACCAGGAAATGGAAGTGCCGCGTTCGTCAAGAACACCGCGCCCGCGCTACGAGAGACCGGCTGCAGCGGAAGAACCGCTGCAGCAAGTAGAAACCGGCAAGCGACAATCGGCCGACAGCGACACCGCTGGATAGCAAAAAAGCACGAAGGCGTGAGTCAATCGGAGCTCGGCGACAAGTCGAGCTCCTTTTTTATTGCGGCCAGCAATCCTGCGCAGCCGTCTTCGGCCATATCGACCACCTGTTCGAAGCCCTCTGGCCCTCCGTAGTACGGATCGGGTACCTCAGCGCCTGAATGCCGGACACTGTAGTCGAGGAACAATCGCGGCTTGGCACGATATTCCCACGCAACAATGCGTCTTAACTCCGCGAGATTGTCCCTGTCCATTGCCAGGATGAAATCGAATTCGGCGAAATCCTGTTGCACAATCTGCCGGGCGCGATGATTTCCCAGTTCATACCCGCGGACTGCCGCCGCGGCCTGGCTGCGGGGATCCGGAGCGTGACCGATGTGATAGGCATGCGTCCCCGCGGAATCGATGCGGATGCGGCTCTCCAGTCCCGACAAGGCGACCTGGCGGCGAAATACGCCCTCCGCGGTCGGTGAACGGCAAATATTGCCCATGCAGCAAAACAAGACCGACGAGGACTTGGTGACGGCTTGCATGCTGTCAGGATTTGCGCTTGCGCGCCGCTGATCTTGGCATGATCATGCCGTCGGTGCCGGTTGCAGTCAGCACATCATCGATTTCCGACACGCCAAAAGCCAATTCCTTCAGTCCCTTCAATTGGTCGCGCAATTGCGCGGCGCGCTCGAACTCCAGATTCCTGGCGCTTTCCAGCATTTCCCGCTCGACACGCTTCAATTCCCTGAGCAAATCCTTTTCGTTCATCGCGCCGTAGCCTGCCAATTTTTCCGCCGCTTTGCGGTTCAGTTGCGCCGACGGATCATATATCCCGTCGAACATATCCCGGATGCGCTTGGCAACACCCACGGGA
>JANMYN010000657.1:0-1707 GCA_031382195.1 Betaproteobacteria bacterium | reverse complement strand
ATTGCCAGCTTTGCCTCAGCAGCCACGCTCTATGACGTGGGTTACAACCATTTCTGGCACGCCCCGTCGGAAAACCACGGCGGCGATCTCGTGTTTGTGCAGGGGCATTCGGCCCCGGGCGTCTACGCCCGCGCATTCATGCTCGGGCGGCTCTCGCGCGAGCAGATGGACAGCTTTCGTCAGGAAGTGGACGGTAAGGGCCTGTCGTCTTACCCGCACCCGTGGCTGATGCCGGATTTCTGGCAGTTCCCGACAGTATCGATGGGACTGGGCCCGATCATGGCGATCTACCAGGCCCGCTTCATGAAGTACCTGCAGGACCGCGGCCTCGCCAACACTGAGGGGCGCAAGGTCTGGTGTTTCCTTGGCGACGGCGAGATCGATGAGCCCGAATCGACGGGCGCGATCGGTGTGGCCGCGCGCGAGAAACTCGACAATCTCATTTTCGTTGTGAACTGCAACCTGCAGCGGCTGGACGGCCCGGTGCGCGGTAACGGCAAGATCATCCAGGAACTCGAAGCGGAATTCCGCGGTGCCGGCTGGAACGTGATCAAGGTGATCTGGGGCGCGTACTGGGATCCGCTGCTGGCCAAGGACAAGAACGGCACGCTGGTCAAGCGCATGGAAGAAGCGGTCGACGGCGAGTATCAGACTTTCAAATCCAAGGACGGCGCTTACGTGCGCAAGCACTTCTTCGGCAAGTATCCCGAGTTGCTGGAGATGGTGGCCAACATGTCCGACGACGACATCTGGCGTTTGAATCGCGGCGGCCACGATCCGCACAAGATGTACGCCGCCTATGCGGCGGCGGTGAAAACCGTGGGCCAACCGACCGTGATCCTGGCGAAGACGATCAAGGGTTATGGCATGGGCGAAGCCGGGGAAGCGCAGAACATCACCCACCAGCAGAAGAAAATGGGCACGACATCGCTGCGGGCATTCCGCGACCGCTTCCGCCTGCCGGTGCCCGACGACAAGCTCGAAGAAATACCCTACCTTACCTTCGACAAGGGTTCGCCCGAACTCGATTACATGCGCAAGCGCCGCGAGGCGCTGGGCGGTTACCTGCCCTCGCGCCGGCAGAAGGGCGATACGCTTGAAATCCCGCCGCTGTCGGCCTTCGAGCCGCTGCTGAAAAGCTCGGAAGAACGCGAGTCTTCGACGACGATGGCGTTCGTGCGCATTCTGAATATCCTGGTGAAAGACAAGAACGTCGGCAAACGCGTGGTGCCGATCGTGCCGGACGAGTCGCGCACCTTCGGCATGGAAGGCATGTTCAGGCAGCTTGCCATCTGGTCTTCCGTGGGCCAACTCTACACGCCGCAGGATGCCGAACAATTGATGTTCTACAAGGAAGACAAGCACGGCCAGATTCTGCAGGAGGGCATCAACGAACCCGGCGCGATGTCGTCATGGATTGCGGCAGCCACGTCGTACTCGAATCACGGCGTGTCGATGATCCCGTTCTATATTTATTACTCGATGTTCGGCTTCCAGCGCGTCGGCGATCTGGCCTGGGCGGCGGGCGACCAGCGGGCGCGCGGCTTCATGCTCGGCGGGACATCGGGGCGCACCACGCTGAACGGCGAAGGCCTGCAGCACGAGGACGGCCACAGCCACATCCTGTCGTCGACGATTCCGAACTGCGTCTCATACGACCCGACCTACGCTTATGAAGTCGCTGTGATCATCCAGGACGGCCTGCGG
>JANMYN010000645.1:0-2235 GCA_031382195.1 Betaproteobacteria bacterium | reverse complement strand
CATTTCGTCGCCGCGCTCGAAGAAATCGCCGGCCAGGCGCATGGAGACCGTCGGCCCGTGGTCAGTGTGATTCTCGACGGCGAAAATGCCTGGGAGTATTACCCTTACAACGGTTACTATTTTCTTGACGCGCTCTACGCGGCGCTGGAACAGCACCCGCAAATAGCAACCACCACGTTTGCGCAGCTGCTCGATGAAAAACGTGAATTCACCGCGCTGCCTGTGCTGGTAGCCGGAAGCTGGGTTTACGGCAATCTCGCCACCTGGATTGGAAGTCACGACAAGAATCGCGCATGGGATCTGTTATGCGCCGCCAAGCGCGGCTTCGATGCAGTCACTGCAAGCGGTCAATTGAACAGCCGGGAGATCGAGCTCGCCTCGCGCCAACTTGGCGATTGCGAGGCGTCCGACTGGTGCTGGTGGTTCGGCGATTACAATCCAGCGGAGTCGGTAATGGCGTTCGACGAGCTCTACCGCCGCAAACTCGCCAATCTGTATGGACTGCTGAAACTGCCCGCTCCCAGCGAACTCGACATTCCGATCAGCCGCGGCAAAGAAGACTCGGAGGCCGTCAATGCGATGCGTCGAGCTTCCTGACGTGGCATGCGTGGCGCAGAAAACGAATGGGCAAATCGGCGCGTTTCAAGACCGCAGGCCTGCCCAAAGATACCTTGCCGATTTTGATTTATCCAGCGCGACGATCCGCGCAGTTGGCCTCGTGCCTGCAAAAATTCAGGTAACCGAACGGCCTCGCGAACCAGGACGGTGCGGCATTATTGTCGATGCTCAGGGTGGAACCTTTGCCAGATTGACAGGGGGTATGCAGCGCGCGAACATGACTGCGGGCACCGGGAATTCGAGGGAACTGTGGCCGGCAATCGACCCTCCGGAACGGCGGATCCTGATGGCTGGCTGCTCGCATGCGGGCGACGGACGAACACATTTCCAGAGTCGCGCGGCTGGCGCCCGGTTATTGCACCGCGGAGCTCGTGTTTACATTGTTCAGAAAGTTTTTGGGCACAAACTCATGTCTTCGCGGGACTGGGCAATGTGAACGAATTGCCGTAGCTCGAATCAGATCAATAACGCAAGCAAAGGAGAACCGGGATGAATCGCGAAGAGTATGTCGCACGGATGAAGCAACAAATCGAGGAATGGAACGCGAAACTGGGCCAATGGCAAGGCGAGGTGCAGAAAGCCCAGACCAATGTGAAAGCGCAATACGAAGTGCAGATCAAAGCCCTGGAAAAACAGCGCGACGAGGCGGTCAAACGCCTGAATGAAACCCGTGATGCCAGCCAGGCTGCGTGGACGGAAGTGAGTAAGGGTGCAGAGAGCGCGTGGAAGACCATGCAGTCGAGCTTCGAGAAAGCCTGGGGAGAATTTCACAAAAAGAAGTCCTGATCAAGCGACGGCACCAAGTTAGAGCGCCGGACTGGCGGGGTGCCCGGCACCGGGGCAAGATCTGGCGCGATATGGTGGCGACCGCTCCCTACTACCGTGCGCAGGCGCGCGGCTTCAGGCATGGGTCGCCGGAGCAGGATTGGCTGGCGGCCGAAGCCGAAATCAAACAACGGCTCGCCAAAACCGGCAAAATCTGAAGCCCGGCCGGCATTCGGCAGGGGATCGCTTCTGCAGAAATAAACTTCCGGTCCGCGCTATTACTTTCCTGTTCGCCGCCGCATGCCCGCCTATCCGGCAATGGGCGGCTGTTGTACGCTTCAATCCGCATATAGAATAAATACAACCGGGGAGAAGCATGGGCAAGAGAAAGCAACCCGAAGAGCTGCGCAGCCATCGCTGGTATGGCGCCCAGGATCTGCGTTCCTTCGGACACCGCTCGCGCACGCTGCAGATGGGCCACGCGCACGAGGACTACAAAGGCAAGCCGGTTATCGCCATCATCAATACCTGGAGCGACATCAACAATTGCCACTCGCATGTCCGGCAACGCGCCGAAGAGGTCAAGCGCGGTGTTTGGCAGGCAGGAGGTTACCCGCTGGAAATGCCGGCCATTGCGCTCGCGGAAGTTTTCCAGAAACCCACGACCATGATGTATCGCAACTTCCTGGCGATGGAGACCGAGGAGTTGCTGCGCTCATATCCGGTGGACGGCTGCGTGCTGATGGGTGGTTGCGACAAGACCACGCCCGGATTGCTGATGGGGGCAATCAGCATGAACATTCCAGCGATCTTCATGCCGGCGGGTCCAATGCTGCGCGGCAACTGGCAGGG
>JANMYN010000638.1:0-2545 GCA_031382195.1 Betaproteobacteria bacterium | reverse complement strand
CGGAAAACGTCAGCATCGCCGAGAGCCCCGCGTCAATGAAGGATGTGTTCACGCATGCGCCCGACAGCCGCGGCGCGAAGGATTACGAGGCGTTGCTGGAAGAACTGATCGCGGCGGGCTTCTTCGAAGCTAGAAATCAGGACTCGGGACTGAGGGCGCAGGACTCAGATTTGAGTTTTTAAGAAGTAACCGCTTTGCCGGGTTCCGTGCTTTTCACTCAGTCCTAAGTCCCCGGTCCTCAGTCCCGCGTTTCATCCGGCTGTCTCGATATAAGCGAGATGATGCCTTCCAGGTCGCTGCCTTCTTCCCGAACCGGAAAGGCGATCTGCCTGCACTCGATGATTTCGCAGTGCATGTACATCTGGGTAATCTTGCGCTCGGCTTCCGCCCGATCGCGCGCGTGAACAACGAGATTGTCGACCGGCAGGCCGCTGCGCGTGCGGATTTTGAATCCGAACTTGATCATGAGCTCCGGCGGAACGGGCGTGGGCGCGGACACGGTCAACCCGGCTGAACCTTCAGATCCAGCCGGAAGCGCTGGAAGTTCGTCACGTAGTGCAGCGCGTTCTCCAGCAGCCGCTCCACTTCCTCGTCCGTCACTTGCCGCACCACTTTTCCGGGTGAGCCCATCACCAGCGAGCGATCCGGAATCTCCTTGCCTTCGGTGATCAGCGTATGCGCGCCGATCAGGCAGTGCTTGCCGATCTTGGCGTGGTTCAGGACCGTCGACTTGATGCCGATCAGGCTGCCTTCACCGACGGTGCAGCCGTGCAGCATCACCTGATGGCCGATGGACACGTTCTTGCCGATGGTCAGGCGCACGCCGGTGTCGGTATGCAGCACGCTGTCGTCCTGCACATTCGACCCGTCGCCGATGGTGATGAGATCGTTGTCCCCGCGCACCACGCAGTTGAACCAGACGCTGGCATTGTGCTCCAACACCACGGATCCGATCACCACCGCGTTATCCGCGACCCAGTAATCGCCGCGCGTGATGACTCTTCGTTCGCCCAGGGAATAAAGCATACATTCGTCGTTTCGCAGTCCGGACCGGGCCATTATAAGGGACGCTTCGCATCCGGTCCCGACCTGGGAGATAATACCGCCAGCCCCGTTCAGGAGAACCGCACCATGTCAGCCGTCACTGCCGTTAAAACCGCAAGCGAAACCGATATCGTCAAATTGCTCGGCGCCGATGCCGACAAGCTGCTGAACCACGTCTGCAAAGGTATCCCGAAGGAAACCGTTCACCTGCCGGGGCCGGATTTCGTCGAGCGCGTCTTTACCCCGTCGGATCGCACGCCACCGGTAATCCGCAGCCTGCAACAGATGTTCGATCATGGCCGCCTGGGCGGCACCGGCTACCTGTCCATCCTGCCCGTGGACCAGGGCATCGAGCACTCGGCCGGCGCATCGTTCGCCAAGAACCCCGCCTATTTTGACCCCGAGAATATCGTCAAGCTCGCCATCGAAGGCGGCTGCAACGCGGTGGCTTCTACACTTGGGGTGCTCGGTTCCTGCTCACGCAAATACGCGCACCGGATTCCGTTCCTGCTCAAGGTCAACCACAACGAATTCCTGACCTATCCCAACAAATACGACCAGATCCTGTTCGGCAGCATCAAGCAGGCGCGCGACATGGGCGCCGTCGCGGTCGGTGCCACCATTTATTTCGGCTCGGCGGAATCCGCGCGGCAGATCGTCGAAGTATCCAAGGCTTTCGAGATGGCGCATGAAATGGGGTTGGCGACCGTGCTCTGGTGCTATCTGCGCAACCCGGCGTTCAAGAGCGACAAGGACTATCACGTCTCCGCCGACCTGACCGGCCAGGCCAATCACCTCGGCGTCACCATCCAGGCGGACATCATCAAGCAGAAGTTGCCGGAAAATAACGGCGGCTACAACGCCATCAGCAGCAAGGAAAATCCGTACGGCAAGGTCGACAAGCGCATGTACACCGAACTCGCCACCGATCACCCCATCGATCTCACGCGCTACCAGGTCGCCAACTGCTACCTGGGCCGCGCCGGACTGATCAACTCCGGCGGCGCGTCGGGCGAGAACGATCTGGCCGACGCCGTGCGCACCGCGGTCATCAACAAGCGCGCCGGCGGCATGGGCCTCATCTCCGGGCGCAAGGCCTTCCAGCGGCCGATGAAGGAGGGCATCGCGATCCTCAACGCGATCCAGGACGTTTATCTTTCCAAGCAGATCAGCGTCGCATAGCTAAAGACGCGCGAATCAGGAACGGCGGCCGACCGGCCGCTGTTCGTTTTTCTCCGTTTACTGTTAACTGTTCACCGTTCGCTGCCATCTGTTCCCGGCCACGGCCTTCAATATTTATTCGCCTAAGCATATGCCAAACGGGTCCGCCGCGGACTTCCCGCGCATCGACTGATACGCAGGGCGGGACCGCAAATATCATTTCAATTGATGGTGTTATTCCCTGCCGGCGAGCCCGGGCCGGTTGCTGGAAATTCCCTGCTTTTTAAAATCTATCATTTGGTAGATTTGACAACGGGGCCTGCTGCCGTAGACAGTGGCG
>JANMYN010000603.1:0-3609 GCA_031382195.1 Betaproteobacteria bacterium | reverse complement strand
CAAAGTCTCGACCACGCTGGGCTTCTACGACTACAATTTCGATAGCGTCGCTTCCGGGGACATTCCCCACCGCGTCAGCACGCTCAGCGTATTGCCCGGCGTGGTCGAGACTTTGAACTGGAGTCCCGAACCGTCGTCGGCAACGCTCTTCAATGCGCGGGAGAAAGGCAGTTGCAGGACGGTGACCGTGCGATCGCCGGCGGTATAAACGCCTGTGCCGAAAGTTGCCGCGTAATACCAGTTGATCAAATCCTGACGATCACTGACGGTGCCTTGCTGCGACTGGGCGTTGGCAGGCGCCAAAAGAATCAGCGACGCGATGACGGCGATTGCACAACGCAACAACGTAAACAACAAATTACTCCTGGAAGCAAGTTATCCTGGCGCGCCCACGCTACCGCGTCCAGGTGATTTCCAGAAGACCCCGTCTTTCATGATCGCCTTGAGTCGGTCACGCTGCTGCAGGATGGCAACATTTTCAAGTGGATCGCCATCGACCAGCAGCAGGTCCGCAAGATAACCAGCGCGGACCTGGCCGATGCGCTCGCCCATGCCCATGATCTCCCCACCGAGGCGCGTGGCGGCCATGATTGCGTCCATTGGCGACAAGCCCAGCATATCCACGAAGTGACCGATGTCGCGCGCGTCGGTTCCGACCGGATTCCACGCGAACCCATAGTCGCCACCGATCAGGACTCGCACACCGCGCCGGTGTAAGGCCTTCATGTTTTCGATGCCATGGTCGAGCTCGTACGCGATCCCGCGCTCTTCGGCCATTTCGCGGGTGATACCCCACGGCGCCGCCTCGTTCAACGTCGTGTAGAGGTTGCCCAGCACCGGCGCGACGAAAACGCGTTCGCGCTCGGCTTCGAGCCGGTCGCGCGCATCGTCATCGAGCAGTGTCGCGTGATAGATCACGTCCACTCCATGGCGCAGGCACATCCTCACCGACTCCGCGCTGCGCGCATGCGCGGCAATACGCTTGCCGTGCGCCTGCGCGACATTGCATACGGCGGCGACCTCGGCATCGCTCATTACCGTCGTTTCGGCCGGCGAGGCTGGCGTGCCGGCGTCGCCCGATACATTGATCTTCAGGGTATCCACGCCCTCGCGCACCATCTCTCGCGAGAAACGGCGAAACTCTTCGGCACCGTTGCAGACCACGGCGAAATTCTCGCGGTACATGTGATACAGGCGCACATCGCCAAGGCCGGCGGAGACGGTCATTTCCGGGCTGGCCGCCAGCGTCCTCGGCCCGGGGAAATCGCCGCTGTCGATCGCGTTGCGTAGCGCGACGTCCAGCCTGGGCTTCGCGGCCGCGGCACTGAAGCAACTGGTGAAGCCCGCGTCGAGCATGCGGCGGGCATTTTGCGCTGTCCGCAGCATGTGCTCTTCGGGAGGAATGAAGCCGAGTTCGACGGACTGGGCGACGTCGGTAAAGGTGAGATGGGAATGGGCCTCGACAAGACCGGGCATGAGCGTGGCACCCTGCCCGTCGATCACATCTGCGTCGCCGGCCGCAAGCGTCGCGCCGGCCGGAACGACTGCGGAAATCCTGTTGCCTTCGACGAGAACCGAGCCGGCGAAGGCCGCTTCGCCGGTGCAATCGAGAATCCTGACGTTTGTGAACAGCGTCGCGCTCATGGCCGGCCGGACCCGATCGGATTCTCCGACATCTACACGTTTTCGATATACATCCGGTTCCAGGTCGGACTGATGATCAGTTGATTGATGCAGGCATGGGCCGGCAGTTCCGCGATGAAGCGGATGGTGTTGCCCAGGTCGTCGGGTTGCAGCATTTTTGCGCGGTCAGCCGCGCTGGGCGGTACCGGGCGCCGGTCCATGATCGGCGTCGCCACTTCGGCCGGACAGATCGCGCAGGCGCGGATGCCGTTCGCGCACTCCTCCATGTTGATGGTTTCGGTCATGGCAGTAACCGCGTGCTTGCTGCCGTTATAGGCCGCGCCGGTCAGCTTGGGGTGAAAAACCCCGGCCCAGGACGACACGTTGATGATCAGGCCATCCTTCTTCGCGCGCATCGCCGGCAGCACGGCATGAATGGTATAGAACGATCCGTCGAGATTGATGCCGATCACGTCTCGCCAGCCATCAACCGTCTGGTTCTTCCAGTAACGATTGGGCGTATTGAGCCCCGCGCTGTTGAGCAGGATGTCGACGCGCCCGTGGCGGGCAAGAATGCCATCGGCCACTTTCTTCACCGCCTTGGCATCGGAAACATCGAGCGCCTCGACCTCGGCCGACCCGCCCTTGATGCGAATTTTTTCCGCTTCCGGCGCCAGCACTTCCTTGCGGCGGCCGGACATCACCACGATTGCTCCGGCATCCGCAAGCGCCTGCGCGCCGGCCAGACCGATCCCGGAACCCGCACCTGTAATCCAGGCAATCTTGCCCTTCAGCTTGCTCATGTCTTCACTCCTGTAGTCACGCCGTTTTGGCCAGCTTGCGCTCGACTCCCCGCGCCCCATCGAATGCCTCGCGCAGCGCCTCGGCCGATTCGGTCACGGCACGTCTCGCGGCATCGACTGCGCCACCCATCAAATAAAAGCCGTGGACCATGCCCTCGTAGTTGGAGAGGCGCACACGGTTTCCAGCCTCGATCAATCTTCTTGCATAGTCCATTCCTTCATCGCGCAGCGGATCGTAACCGGCGACGATGATCAGGGCCGCTGGCAGCCCAGACAGATCGTCGAGGATCAGCGGCGCGAAACGAAAGTCCTTCACGTCTTTGCTGCTGCGCAGGTACTGGCGATAGAACCAGGTAATAGAGTTGCGCGAAAGCACATAACCTTCCTTGAACTTGTAGTGCGACGCCGTTTCCGGTTCCGGTGCAGTGCATGGATAGACCAGTAACTGGAACACCAGCTTGGGATGCGCGGCGTCGCGCGCCAGGATTGCCATCACGGTGGCAAGATTCGCTCCGGCACTATCTCCGCCGACTGCCATGGAGCTCGCATCGCCGCCGAATTCGACGGCGTGCAGTGCCACCCATTTGAGCGCCGCTTTGCAATCTTCCACGGCGTCGGGAAATTTCGATTCGGGCGCAAGCCGATAGTCGACCGCCACGACGATGCAATCCGCCTGGTTGGCCAGCATACGGCACACGGAATCGTGCGTATCCAGCGAGCCGATCACGAAGCCACCGCCGTGGAACCAGATCAACACCGGCAGTTTCTCCCCGGTCTTGAGTTCGCGCGGCGTGTAGATGCGGATCGCAATGTCACTGCCGGGCCCGGTCAAGCGCCGGTCCTCGGTACGGAAGATCGGCTCGTTGAACTTCAGCTTGTTGACGCGCGTCAGGTATTGCTCGCGCCCCTGGTCCGGGGTGAGCTGCCATATCTCGGGCAGGTTGGCCTGCTTCGCCAAGCCAAGGATGATTTCTATTTGCGGATCAAGCGGCATGGATATCCTCTCTCAAGATTATTCTCACCGCGGATACCCGACGTGCTATGCACGTAGGGTATCCGCGGTTGGCGATTCGTTTTGTTCAGATTACATCCCAGTCCGTCGCTAATCCCCTGAGGAAGGGTACAGGAGCTTGAAGGTGCCGGTCGCCTTTGCCAGCAGGCTGCCGTCCTCGCTGCGCAATTC
>JANMYN010000585.1:0-2458 GCA_031382195.1 Betaproteobacteria bacterium | reverse complement strand
CCCGGTCGCGTCAAATCATCCATCTGCGGCGAAGGGTTGCCGACACCGACATAGATCAGATTTTCCTTCGGGTCGATGGCGGGCGTGGTCCACGCCGATCCGCCACCGCGCTTTGCCGCGTCTGAATATTGTGCAAGCGTGGCGCGTTCTGTTGCGATGTCTCGTTCCAGCGGGGCGCCGTCGGCAGTGGTCTCACGATACTCACCCTCCCACCCGGAAGTCGGCGTGGAGTCGAATTGCCAGATCTTCTTTCCGGTATGGGCGTCGAATGCGGCGTAGAAGCCGGCGCGCTGACTCTGGCCCGCGATACCGACTACTGCCCCGAGTGGCGCGCCCGCGCGTTCGGAATCCAGATGCAGGCCGTAGCCCACACCGGTAATGCCGATGATGACCTTGCCCTTGTAGACCAGGGGGGCCATATTCGCGCCCACGCCGGTGGACCCGCTTACGCGACTGTTGCGAAGCGGATCGTCGGCGCCAAGCTGATCGGTCTTCTCCGTCGCGCCGTCGAGGTCCTCCACCAGCGCAATATCCCAGACCGGCTTGCCGCTGTTCTGATCCAGGGCGATCAAACGCGCATCCACCGTACCGATGAACACCTTCCCGTAGGCCACCGCCACGCCGCGATTGGCGGGACCGCAGCACATCTTCTGCGTGCGCCGCTTGTGCTGATAACGCCACAGTTCTTTGCCTGTCTTCGCGTCCAGCGCAACAACGTGGTTGAACGGCAGGGACAGGTACATCACACCGTCCGCCACGATAGGCGTGGCTTGAAAAGTCGACGACACGCCGCTCCTGAAGGTCCAGCGTGAGGCCAGAGCCTTGACGTTGGCCTTGTTGATCTGCTTGAGTGGAGAGAAGCGCTGATTGCTGTAATCCCGGCCGTGACTCAGCCAGTTGCTTGAGTCCGCCTGCGCTTTTAGCAGCCGGTCATCGTCGATGATGCCTGCCTCGCCGTTGGCGATGAGTGAATAACCCAGAGCCACGAAACCAAGTGCTAATACGCGATGACGCATGATCAATCTCCTATTTCCTGAACGCGTCGGTATAGCGCTCCGGGACGAATCCAACCAGCAGGGTATTTCCGTTCTCCAGCACCGGGCGCTTGATCAGGCTCGGGTTCTCGCTCATCAGCTTCAGTGCTTTGCTCTCGTCCAGATGCGCCTGCTGTGTCGGCGAGAGCTTGCGCCACGTCGTGCCGCGGGTATTCAGAAGTACTTCCCATCCGACTTGCTTCGACCAGCCCTTCAGGCGAGCGCCATCGATGCCCGCCGCTTTGTAATCGTGAAATTCGTAGCTGATGCCATGACCGTCCAGCCAGGCGAACGCCTTCTTCATGGTGTCGCAGTTCTTGATGCCGTAGATCGTTGGCACGACAGGGGCGGGGGACGAGGGGCGAGGGAGAGAGAAGAGGGGCGAGGGACGAGGGGTGAGGGAAAAGCAAATTCCTCTTTAATCCTGTTCTAACTCTCCCCCCTCTCCCCTCGTCCCTTCACAAAGTGAAAATCTTTCCCGGATTGAGAATGTTCTGCGGATCGAGCGCCTTCTTGATCTGGCGCATCACGCTGACCGCTTCGCCGTGCTCGGCGGTGAGGAACTTCATCTTGCCCAGGCCGATGCCGTGCTCGCCGGTGCAGGTGCCGTCCATCGCCAGCGCGCGCATGACCAGGCGATCGTTCAGGCGCTCGGCTTCTTCGAGTTCCTTCGGGTCGTCGCGGTTGATCAGGAAGCCCAGGTGAAAGTTGCCGTCGCCGACATGGCCGACCAGCGGCGCGATCAGGAAACTCTGCTTCAGGTCCTTCTTGGTTTCCATGATGCATTCGGCCAGCTTGGAGATCGGCACGCAGACATCGGTCGCCCAGATCTCGCAGCCTGGACGCAGCGCCTTGTTGGCGTAAGTCACGTCGTGGCGCGCCGTCCACAGCGCGTTGCGATCTTCGGTCTTGGTTGCCCATTTGAATTCGCCCCCGCCGTTTTCCGCGGCGATCGCCTGCACCATTTCCGCCTGTTCCTTGACGCCCGCGTCGGTGCCGTGGAATTCGACGAACAGCGTGTCCTTGACCGGATAGTTCAGTTTGGAGAACTTGTTCACCGAATCCATTTGCACGTTGTCGAGCAGCTCGATGCGCGCGACCGGGATGCCGAGCTGGATGGTCTGGATCACGGTGTTGACCGCGCCTTCGATGCTGTCGAACGAGCATACCGCCGCCGCCATTGCCTCGGGAATGCCATAAAGGCGCAGCGTGACTTCGGTGATGATGCCGAGCGTGCCTTCCGAGCCGACGAACAGCCGGGTGAGATCGTAACCGGCGGCGGATTTGCGCGCGCGCCGCGAGGTGCGAATGATGCGGCCGTCGGCGAGCACCACGGTCAGCGCAAGTACATTTTCGCGCATCGTGCCGTAGCGGACTGCGTTGGTACCGGACGCGCGCGTCGCTGCCATGCCGCCGAGCGATGC
>JANMYN010000583.1:0-2456 GCA_031382195.1 Betaproteobacteria bacterium | reverse complement strand
CCGCGATCGCCTTTCGGCCGCGATAACCGGAGCCGCGACAGTGGCCGCAGCCGCGGCCGGATTTGAAGCGGAAGTTCCGCACGTCCTCCGCGGACAGACCGGAGTCGGCGAGCAACTGCGCGGCGGGTTCGTCCTCGACGCTGCAATGCGGGCAGTTGACCCTCACCAGGCGCTGCGCCATCACGCCGTTGAGCGCGGCGACAAAGCTGTAGGGGTCTACGCCCATGTGCAGAAAACGGCCGATGACGTCGAACACGTTGTTGGCGTGCACCGTGGTGAACACCAGGTGGCCGGTCAGCGCGGACTGGATGGCGATCTGCGCGGTCTCGGGATCACGGATTTCGCCGACCATAATCTTGTCCGGGTCGTGGCGCAGGATCGAGCGCAGTCCCCGCACGAAGGTGAGGCCTTTTTTCTCGTTCACCGGGATCTGCAGAATGCCGGGGAGCTGATACTCAACCGGATCCTCGATGGTGATGATCTTGTCCTGGCCGCGATGGATCTCGGAAAGAATTGCGTAGAGCGTGGTGGTCTTGCCGCTGCCGGTCGGCCCGGTCACCAGCAACATGCCGTAAGGTTCGTTTGCCAGTTTGCGCAACCAGGCCATGGTGCCCGGGTCGAAGCCGAGGACGTCCAGACGCAGGCCCTTGAACTCGTCGGCCAGCGCCTGCTTGTCAAGAATCCGCAACACCGCGTCCTCGCCGTAAATCGAGGGCATGATGGAAACGCGCAGATCCACTTCCCGGCCTTTCACCGATACTTTGAATCGGCCGTCCTGCGGGACGCGACGCTCCGCGATGTCGAGCTCCGCCATTACCTTCACTCGGGAAACGATGCGCTCGGCCATGTCGGCGCCCGCCGCGCTGCCCACCGCCGTCAGCACGCCGTCGATGCGGTACTTGATCGCCAGCCCGGAACCGGTGGATTCCAGGTGCACGTCGCTCGCACCAGTCTTGAGTGCGTCGTAAAGGGTTGAATTCACAACCCGCACCACCTGGCTCGAGTGCTCGCTGATGGCCCTGAGCGACAGGGCCTCGACGCGGCGGCCGCCGCCCAGCATGTCGGCCTCCGTGGGCACCACCTCGTCCATCGCCCGCATACCTTCTTCCACGCGCGCGAGATAGGCGCCGATGTCGTTGCGGTGCGCGAGATGCAAACCGTAGGGCGCACCGACGCGTTCCTGCACCCACGCCTGCAAGTCGGGTGCGAACGGATCGCCGATCGCCACCAGCAATTCGCCGGCCTCGTCGCACAACGCCACGCACTCGCGTTGCGACGCGTCGTTGAAAGGCAGCCTCTCGAACGCTGGTGCCAGCTCGTGCAGGCGCCGCATCGGCAGCACCGGCAGGTGCAGCAGTTCACCCAGCGCGCGCACAAACTCGTCGGGCCCGAGCGCGAGTTGCTCCTCCAGAACGTCGACGAGTTTGCGCTTGCTGCGCCCGGCCTCCTGCCGCGCCTGGGCAAGGTCGGGCGCGGTGAGGGCGGTTGCGGCCGGCAGCTTGATTTCGGTAACCGCGTTCACTGGATGCTCCCGGCCAGCTCAAACACCGGCAGGTACATCAACACGACGATCATGCCGATCACGACGCCGATGCAAGCCATCAGCAGCGGCTCGAACAACCTGGTGAACCAGTCCACCCAGCGTGAAATCTCCTCATCGTAGAAGGAGGCGATGCGCTCCATCATGTCGTCCATGCGGCCACTGCGCTCGCCCACCCGCAACATGCGCAGCGCCACCGGGGTGGTAAGGTCGTGGGCGGACATCGCTTCGGAAATGGATCGCCCTTCGCGGATCGCCTGCGCCGCCAGGCCCAGCCGCACGCGCAACGCCGGCGACAGCAGCCCCGCGGACATGTCCAGCGCGGCAACCATCGGCGTGCCGCCGCGCAACAGCATGCCCAAGGTGCGGTAGAAACGCGCCAACTGGTAGAGCCGCATGCGTTCGCCGATCGACGGAATCGACCACAGCATTGCCACGATCCAGCGCCTGGTTGCGGGCAGCATCAGTAGCCGCAGCGCCACAAAACAGACCGCGATGAAAACGGCGCCGGCGATCATGCCGTTGGCTTCCAGGAACTTGCCGGCTTCCAACAGCCATCGCGAGAGCAGCGGCAGATCGCCATGGATGTCCTCGTACACGTGGCTGAACTTCGGCACGACGTAACCGAGCAGGAACAGCAGCACCAGCAAACCCACCGCGATCAAAAGCACCGGATAAATCGACGCGCTCACGATTTTTTTGCGCACCGTTTCGAGCTGCGCCTGGTAGGCGATATAGCGCCTCAATGCGTCGGGCAGATCACCGTTGCGTTCGGTCGAGCGCACGGTGGCGACAAACAGCGAGGGGAAGACTTCCGGGAGATCCTGCATTGCCTGGGACAGCGTGCGGCCCTGGTGAAGTTGGGTCATCACATGCTCCAGCGTGTTGCGCGTCGGACCCGCGCTCTCCTTTTCCG
>JANMYN010000582.1:0-2050 GCA_031382195.1 Betaproteobacteria bacterium | reverse complement strand
CAGCCATGCCTTCCTTCTGGTCCTCGACCGCGAAACCCGAGTGAAAAAGCCGCCGCTCGAAGCGCACGCCTTCGGAGAGCGTCGTCTCAAACGCCCGGTTGACCGATTCCTTGGCCATCATCACGACCGGGAGCGATAACTCGCAAATCTTGTTGGCGGCCTTCATGGCCTCGTCCAGTAATGCCGCCAACGGCACGACCCGACTCACCAGGCCCACACGCTCGGCCTCGGTCGCATCCATCATGCGCGCCTGGCCGAGCAGCACCATCTCCATGGCTTTGGATTTTCCGACGAAGCGCGGCAATCGTTGGGTGCCGCCGGCGCCGGGAATAATCCCCAAGTTGATCTCGGGTTGCCCGAATTTCGCATTGTCCGCGGCAATGATGAAGTCGCACATCATCGCCAACTCGCATCCGCCGCCCAGCGCGAACCCCGCCACCGCGGCTATGACCGGTTTGCGGCATTGCGTGATGCGCTCCCATTGCGCGGTGATGAAATCTTCCTGGTAGACGTCCATGTAGGTTTTTTCCTTCATGGCTTTGATGTCGGCACCGGCGGCAAAGGCCTTGTCGCTGCCCGTGACGATCATGCAACCGATATTCCCGTCGCCTTCAAAGGTGTCAAGCGCGGCAGACAATTCGCGCATCAAATCCGGCGAAAGCGCGTTCAGCGCCTTGGGACGGTTGAGCATGATCAGTCCGACCTTGCCACGTGTTTCGACGATGATATTTTCGTAGGTCATGACCTGCCCCCCCCCGGTGAGTTTTATAATAAACCGACGGCCGCAGCCGCGGATGAAGACGAAAAAAGGAAAACGCCAGTGAAATTCAATGCCATTTTATTGGATATCGCGGAAGGGGTCGCAACGATCACCTTGAACCGCCCGGACAAACTCAATTCCTTCACCGGCGAAATGCATGCGGATTTGAAGCAGGCCATGCAAATCATCCAGAGCGATCGCGATGTGCGCGCGCTGATGATCACCGGCGCCGGCCGCGCCTTCTGCGCAGGGCAGGATCTCTCCGAACGCATGACAGGATCTAGTGGCGAATCCGCCGACGTGGGCAGCTCGCTGGACAAGAATTACAACCCGCTTCTGAGGCAATTGCGTGCGCTGCCGTATCCGGTGATCTGCGCAGTCAACGGCGTTGCCGCGGGCGCCGGCTGCAATCTGGCGCTGGCCTGCGACATTGTGATCGCCGCCAGATCGGCGAATTTCATCCAGGCCTTCAGCCGCATCGGCCTGATCCCGGATGCGGGCGGCACATACACGCTGCCGCGCCTGGTCGGCACGGCGCGCGCGATGGCAGCTACGATGCTTGCGGAGAAAGTCAGCGCAGAGCTGGCGCAACAATGGGGAATGATCTGGAAATGCGTGGACGACGATCGGCTCATGAGTGAAGCTACTGAGTTGGCGCGAAAACTGGCGGGACAGGCGACCAGGGCCTTGGGTCTGACCAAACGCGCGATCTATGCGTCGGCCGACAATACATTCGATCAGCATCTCGACCTCGAACGCGACCTGCAACGCGAAGCGGGAAAAAGCGAGGACTTCCGCGAAGGGGTGGCCGCTTTCAAGGAGAAACGCGCAGCGAAATTCAGCGGTCGCTGAAAAAACATCAGAACCAGGTTTCGGACGTTTGAACACGAGGTAATGGAGAGGGAGATGGAGACGTAGTGAAAACTATCTCCGTTATCTCATATACATCCAGTTATTCCCGTCGTGCTCTTTTGCCTTTTACAGTTGCGGCAGGATGAAATACGCAGTCAATCCGTCGTACCTGGATTCCATCCTGTTCATCCTGTTAATCCTGTCCCGCTCCTTAGCCTTTCATGATTGGACAGGATGAACAGGATTGACGGGAAGAAAACGGAATAAAACTGGATTGAACAGAAAATTACAAAGAAACCGAGGGTTTCGATGCAATTCCGTTACCTCCGTTGCCTCCGGTTAAATCTGGTCCGTTATTGCGGCTTCTAGTAAGGGAGGTCCGCGGGACGCACGCGAATGACGATATCCATGCCCTCGGTGACCATGCCGGCCGGGAGC
>JANMYN010000733.1:0-3849 GCA_031382195.1 Betaproteobacteria bacterium | reverse complement strand
CCTTTGGGTGAGTTCGGTCAGACATGCCTATCGCCTTCCTTTGCGTCCCTGGCGTCCTTAGCGGTGAATGAACTGCCGGATTTAGGATGAATCGAGTGGCCCTGACATGGCAATAATTTGCGGACGATCTGTGTGGGTCATCAGTCCGCTTACGCAACCGGTGCCAATTGAGCACAAACGGTTCGCGCCAACCGCATAACCTGGCGCTGCATCTAACTACAACAGGAGGAGTCATGCGCAAAGCACTTGTAGTTCTGGCAACAGGCCTTTCTTTCGCAGCATTGTGCACCGCCGCTGGTGCGCAGCAGCTTCCGAAGACCGGAACTATCAACTTTCACACCGGTTTCAAAGACAAGGGAGATGCATTCACAGTAGCGGACAAACACATGCAGGGCCACGGGACTGCAATTGGAGTGACCTTCAATGACAACGGGTCAGGGCCACTTCACGGTGGTCCGGCAACCTGCTTTTACGCGTTCTTTGTAATTGACGGTCGCGGCAAGAACAAGGGCTACTGCTCATTCGGAGACGCAGACGGCGATCGCATATTCACGGATTGGCACGGCAATGCCTTCCCTGATGGCAACAATGACGGCATCAATGAAATAGCCGGAGGGACGGGCAAGTACGCCGGTATTCAGGGGCGCGGTCCCTGGAAGTGCAAGAACGCTGGCGCAAATGGTGAGTTGAATTGCAATCAGCGGTTCGATTACCGGCTGCCGTAAAGAGCGGACGACAGATCCGATCCGTCATTGCGCGTACCCGTATTGATATTGAGAAGGCAGATACGAAATACATTTCGTCGACGGCACTTCTGCTGGTAGGACTTGCAGGATTAATTGGGTTCCATGGGTCAGTACGTGCCTGCCGATCGTCTTGAGGCTGTCCCGGATCACTGGAAGGTAGCGTCGGCAACGAAGTGGTCCGGGCTCTCCGGTACGGAGGTGATCTGCGAGCGAAAAGTGTAATGCACGGACATCCCGCGTGGGTGGTCGTTGTTCCGACTTACGCCAAAACGCTGGCGCCGAAAAGATGATGGGGTGTATTCTATCTCCGTGCCCAAGGCGGGGGAGGTGCCAGCGAGCGCTCCGGAGAACATGAGCCGAAATATCTGCTCGACGAACCAACGGAAGTTATTGTCATCGAGGGCAAGTAGCTTCGCGCGGATAGATCAAGGACCGACCAAGCGATGCTGGAGGAAACTGCCGGCATCACGATTCAGCCTGGCGCGCCAGCGGTGGATCGCCAAGCGCTGAATTGAGTCCACGGGAGTATGTCGATGGCCTCATCAATGCCAATGTCGAAGCAAACCCTCTTTACTCATTCAGAAAAAGAAGATTATCAAAAATGGAGGCTTGAGCTTGCCTGCGGTCGCCTTCGCATCGCGTTCTGGCTCGCCATTCTGGGAAATCCCACCTATATTGCGCTCGATTATCTGCTTTATCCTGCCCACGCCGCCCACTTTCTAATGCTTCGGGGCGTGGCCGAGCTTGTGGAAATCGCAGGTCTTTTGCTCACCTATACCAGGCCGACCGAAAATCGCCAATTCGCACAGCTTCTGATATTCGTGTGGGGCATTTGCTTTCCAGTTGTGCATATGACAACCGACATCGGAGGATTCCGCTCAACGTACTACGCGGGATTGACGCTGCTGATCTTTGGTGCCGCAGTTCTTGTCCCGCTGCGCTGGCGCCAGCACGTGCTCGCGCAAGCCGGCGTTCTGTTCTATTACTACGCGATTAACATTCTTGTCGGAGCGAATAAAGGAGATCTCGGGCCGGCCATTGAGAACACCTATTTTATTGTATGGACCTGCATACTCAGCACCGTTTCCGTGATGTTTTACGAACGGTTACTGCGCGGCGAGTTTCACGCGCGAAGCCAACTGGAGGCGTCCAACCTTAAGCTTCTCGAACTGGATCGTCTGAAGACGCAGTTCTTCGCCAATATCAGTCATGAATTGCGCTCTCCATTGACGCTTATCATCGGCGCGTTTCGCAACCTCCTGAACAGCGGACTTGCCGTTGACGCACTTGCCCTGATACGCGCCGGATTGCGCAACTCGGTGAATCTGCTGTATCTCATTAACGAACTTCTCGATCTGGCCCGCTTCGAAAGCGGTCGCATGCAGGCTGAGATGCGTCCGTTGGATATTGCGTCTTTGGTACGCCAGATCGGCGCCAATTTCGAGCACAGCGTACGACAGCGCATTCATCTGCACGGCGTTACCGATGTACAAGCCGTGCAGGGAGATCGCAAGCTTCTCAAGAAGGTAATCTACAACTTGCTCGCCAACGCCATCAAGTTCAGTGACGCCAATTCCGGAGAAGTGTGGGTTCGTGTGCGTACGTCGGCGGACTCTGTGGTCATTGAAGTGGAGGACAACGGGATCGGAATTGCACAAGAGAACTTGTCTCGTATATTCAACCGATTTACTCAGGTAGAGGGAAGTACAACCCGGCGCTACGAAGGCAGTGGAATCGGCCTGGCTCTCGCCAAGGAGATTACTACCCAACATGGCGGATCAATCAGCGTCGAAAGCACCCTTGGAGAAGGCTCGACTTTCTCGGTGACGCTGCCGCGCTCCGATCTTCCGTCGGGGGAATTGGAAAACGAAGAGGAAGACATGCTGTTTCCCGCTCCGCCCGGACAAGCGAGAGAGGAAGCGCATGAGGATCACGCGTTGTCTCACACCGGCGCTCTTATTTTGGTCGCAGACGACAACCAGGACATGAGGCAGTACCTACGCCGCATTCTGGAACCGCATTTCCGTGTTTTGCTTGCCGGCAATGGCAGCGAGGCCCTGGAGTTGGCAAGGGCCCATAATCCCGAACTGGTCCTCACAGACATCATGATGCCTAGCGCAAGCGGCTTCGATCTACTTGCGAACCTGAGAAAGGAGAAAACATTGTGCGAGGTACCGGTGGTGTTTATAAGCGCCCTGTCAGCCTCAGAATCCAGGATTGCCGCATTGGAAACCGGCGTGGACGATATTATTTCAAAGCCGTTCGACGAATTGGAGTTGGTAGTCCGGCTGCGCAATGTGCTTGGTGCGCGGCGGCAGCAGCGGCAAGTGGCCCAGCTGCGCCTGGAAAGACTTCGCCGCTTCTTGCCGAGCGCGGTTGCGACAGCACTCATCGAGAAGGGATCGGATGAGGCGTTACGGAGCCATCGAGCTGAAGTTACCGTTGTGTTTTTTGACCTGCGTGGATTCACGGCATTTTCAGAGGAAGCAGAACCCGAAGAATTGATGGAGATGCTTGGAGACTATCAGACTCGCATTGGAGCGCTGGTTGATCAGTACGGAGGTACATTAGAACACTTTAGCGGTGACGCAATCATGGTGTTCTTCAATGATCCTCTTCCCGTACCCGACCATATGGAACGCGCTATACGCATGGCGGTAGCCGCCCGCGCCGTCCTTCCAGCTTTCGAGGAGAGATGGCGAAAGCGGGGCTTCAAGCTTGGTGTTGGAGTTGGGGCGGCTATTGGCTATGCGACCATGGGAATGATCGGCTACGAGAGGCGGCAGGACTACGCTGCCATCGGCTCGGTCACAATACTGGCGGCGAGGCTGTGCGAGCAAGCGGAGTCGGGACAAATACTTATTTCCGAGCGGCTTGCCAATATGATAGAGAAAATCGCCACACTCACTGCCATAAACGGCCTGCAATTGCATGGCATTCGCGCACCAGTAAACGCGTACAACGTTATAGACGTACGACCCGACGATGCGAAATATGAAGCGGCAAAGCAGACGTCAACGACCTAACCCGAGAATCTCATGCGTGCGACCGACTCATTCGCACCTGGTGGCGGAGGCGTTCCTCGGCGCGTAGTGTAGCTGGC
>JANMYN010000574.1:0-1914 GCA_031382195.1 Betaproteobacteria bacterium | reverse complement strand
GATGCCGTTGACCGTCGTGGAGTAGGCTCGCTCGCTGATGATGATGACGCGGCGCTCCATTTCCTCGGCCGACAGACCGGGGTAGTTCCAGCCGACGAAAACAACCGGAATATCGATCTTCGGGAAAAAATCGACCACCATACGCGTCACCGCCAGGCCCCCGAGCAAGAGCACGAGCAGCGACAACACGGCGACCGTGTACGGACGGCGCAAGGCCATCCGCACTAATTCCATCATGATATTTCTCCGTCTACCAAGAGGTCAGCGGCGTGGAATGGGTCCTTTGATCGGATTCTACGAAGTCCTACGCCAGCAATGCGGGATTCTTCCCGAACAAAAAGGCTGGCACCATGACCAGCCTGTGCGGACGTGGCGCGGCTATTTCCCGAATAGCTTCTGCAGCTCACCGGACTGGTACATCTCGCGCATGATATCCGTGCCACCGACGAATTCGCCGTTCACATACAGTTGCGGAATCGTCGGCCAGTTGGAAAATTCCTTGATGCCCTGGCGGACATCCTGGTCGCTCAGCACATCGACCGTGGCCACGTTTTCCACGCCACATGCTTCAAGAATCTGCACTGCGGCAGCACTGAATCCGCACATCGGCGCATCCGGCGTGCCCTTCATGTAAAGCACGATCGGATTGCTGGTTACCTGCTGCTTGATCTTGTCCTGGGCGCTCATGGGTAGTTCCTCTGGATTGGTGAAGGAGTCTCCGCTGGGGAGTCACTCCCGTTAGACAGGTCCGATGTTAACGATTCAGTGATTTCGACGTCAATAGCCGGCCGGCGGCTACACGAGGCAATCCGGCAATATCGGCACGGCTGGTCACCTCGCCAAAGCCCGCGTCAAGCAAGAGGTCTCTGCAAACATTGGCCTGTTTATAGCCGTGCTCGAATAACAACCAGCCTCCCTCGCGCAGGTACGCCGGCGCATTCGCAACGATTATGCGAATGTCTACCAGCCCGTCCTCCCCCGATGCCAGCGCCGTTGCGGGCTCGAAGCGCAAGTCGCCTTGTTGAAGATGCGGATCTCCCGCAGCCACGTACGGGGGATTGGAAACGATCAGGTCGAATTTGCGGCCGTCCAGTTCTGCGAACCACTCGCCTTGCAAAAATTCTGCGCTCACGCCGATGGACAGCGCGTTTTCACGCGCGACCATTAATGCTGCCGCAGAAAGGTCCACGGCGGTAACGCGTGCCTCGGGGCGCCCATGGGCTATGGACAGGGCAACGCAACCGCTGCCGGTTCCAAGATCCACCACATCAGCCTGCGCCCCCTTCGCCAGTTTCTCGAGTGCCAAGTCCACCAGCGTTTCCGTATCGGCGCGCGGGATCAGCACATCTGGAGTAACTCGGAACTCGAGTCCGTAAAATTCCCGCGTACCGACGAGATAGGCAACCGGTTCGCCCGCTCGTCGACGGCGAACGAGTGCGCGGAAGGTCTCGGTCACAGACGGATCGGCTGCATCATCGCGGTGCGCCGACAGCCAGGCGCGCGAAACGCCCATCGCGTACCCGAACAGTATTTGCGCTTCCCGCCTCGCGTCGACAAGGTCCGACACTGCGGCAAGATTGCGCGCTGCATCGTCGAGCAGTCTGCCGACAGTCGGGCTCACACCTGCGCGGCGAACGTCTCTTCGGCCATCGCGGCGAGCAGTTCGGTCTGATGTTCGGCAGCCAATGCGCCGATCAAGTCGTCAAGCGCCCCATCCATAATCTGGTCGATCTTGTAGAGCGTCAGGTTGATGCGATGGTCCGTCACCCGGCCTTGCGGAAAATTATAGGTGCGGATGCGCTCCGAACGATCGCCGCTGCCGATCAGCGATTTACGCGTCGCCGCCTGTTTCGCCTGCCGCTCGCGCACCTGCTTGTCCTTGATGCGCGCGGCCAGCACCGACAACGCCTGCGC
>JANMYN010000572.1:0-4086 GCA_031382195.1 Betaproteobacteria bacterium | reverse complement strand
GACCCATAACCGGCGCGCTTTCGCCTGGCCGACTGGCGTCGGCTCGCTCATGACTTTTGCTTGGCTGTGGCCCGGGCTGGCGCAGCGAGCGCAGCCGCGACGATCGACTGTGCTTCCGCCAGGATGCGGCGCAGGTGATCCGCTCCGCTGAAGCTCTCCGCATAGACTTTGTAGATGTCCTCGGTGCCGGAGGGTCGCGCCGCGAACCAGCCGTTTTCCGCGACCACCTTCAACCCGCCGATCGGCGCGTCATTGCCGGGAGCGTTGGTCAGGATGCTCTGGATTTTTTCGCCAGCCAGCTCGGCAGACAGCACCTGCTGCGGCGACAGTTGTGCCAACTTCTTCTTCTGCTCCGGGGTCGCCGGCGCATCAACCCGATCGGCAACCGGATCGCCGAGCTCGTGCGCAAGCTGCCGGTAGACTTCGCCGGGATCGCGGCCCATGCGCGCGGTAATCTCCGCCGAGAGCAAGGCCGGGACGATGCCGTCCTTGTCAGTCGTCCAGACGCCGCCATCCAGGCGCAGGAAGGACGCACCCGCACTTTCTTCGCCGCCAAAGCCGAGTGATCCGTCGAGCAGGCCATCCACGAACCATTTGAAGCCCACCGGCACCTCGTAGAGCTTGCGGCCGAGTTTCGCCGCGACGCGATCAATCATCCGGCTGCTGACCACGGTCTTGCCGACGGCCGCATCCTTACTCCACTTCGGCCGATGCTCGAAGAGATAGAAAATGGCGACGCAAAGGTAGTGGTTGGGCGGCAGCAAACCCGCGTTTCTGGTGACGATGCCATGCCGGTCATGATCGGGGTCGCACGCAAAGGCGATGTCGAAGCGATCCTTGAGGCCGATCAGGCTTTGCATCGCGTAGGATGAGGAGGGGTCCATGCGTATGCGGCCGTCCCAATCGAGAGTCATGAAGCGGAAGGTCGGATCGACGATTTCGTTCACAACCGTGAGATTCAGGCCATAGCGATCTGCAATCTCGCCCCAGTAGTGAACGCCCGCGCCCCCAAGCGGATCCACCCCCAGCCTGATTTTCGCCCCGCGAATCGCTTCCAGATCGAGCATGCTGCCGAGATCGTTTACGTAGGCGTTGAGATAATCGTGGCGGTGAGTGGTTTCCGAGCGCAACGCCTTCTCGTAGGAAATTCTTTGCACGCCCTCGAGGCTGCTTTCAAGATATGCGTTGGCCCTGGCTTCGATCCATCCAGTGACGTCCTTGTCCGCCGGCCCGCCATTGGGCGGGTTGTACTTGAAGCCACCGCTCTGCGGCGGGTTGTGCGATGGGGTGATGACAATGCCGTCGGCCAGGCCCGAGGTCCGGCCGCGGTTGTAAACCAGGATCGCGTGAGAAACCGCGGGGGTGGGCGTGTACTCGTCGTTTGCGGCGATCATGACATCCACGCCGTTGGCCGCCAACACTTCGAGCGCGCTGGCGCAAGCCGGCACGGACAGCGCATGCGTGTCGATGCCGAGATACAGCGGGCCGCCTATGCCCTGCCGTTTGCGGTAATCGCAAATCGCCTGGCTGACGGCGAGAACATGCCAATGATTGAAACTGCGATCGAACGCGCAGCCACGATGCCCCGAAGTGCCGAATGCCACTCGCTGCTCCGGCACTGAAACATCGGGCGTATCAGTGTAGTAGGCGGTAACCAGCCGGGGCACGTCGAGCAACATCGCCGGCGAGGCCGGCTTGCCGGCCAAGGGGTTGACTCTTACCGGGGCATTTTTTGCATTGCTCATTGGGCACCTGTGATGCGCGAGTTTCGCGGGATTCGAGGGGTGCGGAGGCAAAACCTCACGATCGCTGTTTCGCCAGCCGCTTGCGGATGGATTTCAATTCCCGCAGATGTTCCGCAGTGGGTTTCGGGTAAGCCATTTTCAGCCCATTGAACACATCGAGGATGATTTTAGACACAATCAGCCGGGCGTTCTCTTTATCGTCGGCCGGTACAACATGCCAGGGTGCATCCTTTGTGCTCGTCGCGCCAAGGCAATCTTCATACGCCCTCATGTAATGCTTCCAGAACTTTCTCTCTTCCATGTCGGCAAGACTGAATTTCCAGTTCTTATCCGGCTCGTCTATGCGTTCGAGGAAGCGCTTGCGCTGTTCTTCCTTGGAAAGGTGGAGGAAAAACTTGATGATTCGCGTTCCGTTACGGTAGAGATGGTTTTCCAGGTCCACGATGGAGCGATATCTGCCCTGCCAGACGGACTTCTCGTCGAGCAACCTGTCCGGCAGCCCCTGGGAGCGCAGGATTTCCGGGTGCACCCGCACGATCAGCACTTCTTCGTAGTAGGAACGATTGAAGATGCCGATGCGGCCGCGTTCCGGCAGTGCTTGGGTGGTGCGCCACAGAAAGTCGTGATCCAGTTCGGTAGCACTCGGGTGTTTGAAGCTGAACACCTGGCAGCCTTGCGGATTGACCCCGGACATCACGTGGCGGATGGCGCCGTCCTTCCCGGCGGCGTCCATCGCCTGGAAAATCAGCAGCAGCGCATAGCGGTTGGACGCATAGTGAAGGCGTTGCAGCGCGCTCAACTCCTCTACCTGTTCTTGAAGGAGTTCGGCGTATTCCTTCTTCGACTTGTAAGCGGGCTTCACGAGCGTCGGCCATTGATCGAGGTCGACTTTTTTCCCGGCCGGCACACGAAAGTCCTTTGATTTGATTTTCATCTTCACGCCTTTGTCGCTTGCACGCGCTACCCGATGAGCGGCTCCAACACGCTTCGCGGAATATCGCCTGCTGTACGCGGAGCTGGTGATTCCCCGCTGGTCGCCAAGTGCTTCGGAACTGCGTGCCCTGGGTTTATGGACAAATTTCTTTCTTTTTCTTAATCTGCGCACAAACTGCTTGTGCATCGCAGACAAAATTCGATCGGCAAACTCGCCACCCACCCAGCGCGCTGACGGACCCGAAAAGCTCAGTACCCGGAGCGGGGATCGGCACGTTTTCATCGCCGGCCGGCGAAATTCTTCAGGTCCGGGCTTCCGGGAGCGAGGCAAAGGCCGGATCCGGTCGCCGCGAGCGGCGGCAACGCGGCATCGCCGCCGCCGCAGACGGCTCAGGCCGGAAAGCCCTTCAGCCCTTGCCGCTCCGCCAGGACTTCGGCCTCGGCACTGAGCCCGTCTTCCATCTCGTGTCCTGCCTCGAAGTTTCGACTTTCCGCCCGCTGATAGGCGAGAACCGCGACGGCTTGATGGAATTCGTTCGTGCTCGTTTGGTCTGTTCCGGTGGGGGAATTGGCTGCAACCGCAGTGTTCACGTTCTTGGGCGCTGCTTTCACATTCTCGATTACCTTTTTCGAACCAATCATGTTCCGCCTCCTGTGAAGTTGGCCTGGCCGATCGCCAGACTGAGTGCAAATGTCTGCCTTATGGGGCAGCTTCGATGTCTGCGCGGTATTGGCCCGCGCGCGCAAGCGCATAGGAAAACGACAACGCCCACGGGGCCTGGGGAAACAGGACATTCATGGCATTGAGATTGGCCGTGGCTTGCTGTGCCGTCTGCCCGCCGGACAGAAAATTGATGCTTGGCACCGCCGCCGGAGCCGTCAGCAGCAACGAGCGATAGGCGCGCCGGTTCTCTTCGGTCGACTCCACGCCGACCGCCTGAAAACGCTTGGCGATGGTGGGCGCACTCTCGTCCGCCGCAAGGATGCCCCTGCCTTTTTGCACCAGCGCGCGGATGGTCGCCTGCAATTCGTCGTCGATGCTCAAGTCAAACCCCTATGAATCGGAACTGGTCATATTGTGTCAAACGCACCGGGGCAACCACGGCCCGCCCGATCGCCGATCCGTCTTGAAGATTCTCCGGCGCCGCTAACTTAACTTTATGCCTTTGGCGCGAACCGAGTGCGTGGGTCGCCGCCATCACCCGTGATTGGACAGCGTACCGGTCGTCAAGTTGTTGATCCAGGTCAATGCGCCGCAGACTCAAAGTAACGAAGGGCCGCAAAAGCGGCCCTTTCATTTACTGCCTGCGGTTCACCGCTGACTGCTTGAAATCAGCCTTTGACCCGGTTGCGGTATTCCCCGGTGCGGGTATCGATCTCGATCTTGTCGCCGGATTCGCAAAACAGC
>JANMYN010000568.1:0-4822 GCA_031382195.1 Betaproteobacteria bacterium | reverse complement strand
CAACAAGCCGCTCCGGGAAATTTCCTTCGGCAAGGTGCTGCTACGCTTGTTCCAGACGTCGCGGCGCTTCAACATCGAGATCCAGCCGCAGTTGGTCCTGCTGCAGAAAACGCTGCTGAACATCGAAGGCCTGGGCCGCGACCTCGACCCGGATCTCGACCTGTGGACCACCGCCAAGCCCTATCTGGAACGCTGGATGTCGGAACAGGTCGGCTGGCGCGGCCTGTGGCAAAACATCCGCGACGAAGCGCCGCAGTGGAGCGCATTGCTGCCGCAATTGCCGCGCCTGCTGCACCGGGCGCTGTCAGAGCGTAGCGCCCTCGACCTGCAGACCACGCTCATGGCCTTGCTGTCGAGCCAGCAGCGCCACAAACGGCTGCGGGCTTCCATTCTCGCCGCGGTTGTGGTGATCCAGGTAAACGCGGTAGCCCGCTGGTTTTTCTGAGCCGGGCCGTGGCCGTGTCCCTGTAACCCAGGGGACATTTCGCGTTCATCTGGTTGTCACATTCGACCCCCAGAATTCGACCCCGTGAAGCACCCGCATGCCTGGGTGCGCAAGTTTTCAACCGGGAGAATTGAATGGGATTCATGACCACGATATCCAAGCGCTTGATCCTGGCAGGGGTCGTACCGGGCCTGCTTGGCACATTCGTCACGCCCGCGCTGGCAGACATGGAAACGCTGCTCGACAAACTGCACGAAAAGGGCGTGTTGAGCGACGATGATTACGAGCAGATGCGCACCGAAGCGCGGGTAGAGCGCCGCGCGCAGGCGCTCAAAGATGCGAGCGAGTCGGAAAAATCAGCAAAGAGATCCGAATCGGCGGCAACCGAAATGACCGGTCGCTTCAAGGATGGCGTGGCCTGGGAATCAGGTGACAAGAAAACGGCATTTTCCGTCAACGGCCGCATCCAGGGCGACTATCGCATGTTCGAGAAGAATACCGCGCCGAATACGTTCGATGTGCGGCGCGCGTATCTGGGCGTAAAGGGCAAGTTCTACAATGACATTACCTTCAATCTAACGGGCGATTTTGCCAATACGAACGCGACAGGCACGAATACGAGCATTCAGCTCGACGAAGCGTACGTGAACTTTGGCTGGATTAAATCGGCACAACTCCGGGTTGGGCAGTTCCAGATGCCCTTCAGCCTGGAAAAGATCACCAGCGATCTGTTCAACAATTTCCAGGAGCGCAACATCGGCGACACCATGGCGCCGGACAAGGTGCGCGGCCTGATGGTCACCGGCAGTCCGACCACGGGACTTTACTATGCCGTGGCGGTCGCCAACGGCAATGGTGCGAAGAACGCCAATGATACGAACACGGTGGTCGACGGCAAGGAAGGCATCGGCCGCGTGGCAGTCAACTTTGCCGAAATGTTCGGACAGAAGCAGGCCGTCTATCACTTCGGCGGTTCGTATGCCGATACGACCCTGCCGACGGGAGCGTCGGCTTTCTCGGGAAGCACCGAAGCACGCGGCATTAAGTTCTTTATCCCAGACGCGTTCGCTGGTTCGACGGTCGAGCGCAAGCAGACCGGGCTGGAAACGGCGCTGGCCTACGGCCCGGTGAAACTGCAGGCCGAGGCCATTACGTCAAACTACACCGGCACCGCCACCGGCGGCGTCGATTACGACAAGGACATCAAGGCTTATTACGCGAGCCTGGTGTGGATGATTACCGGCGAAAATTACGCTGACTCCTACTCGAACAGCGTGTTCACCCGCATACGGCCGAACTCCAACTTTACCGGCCATGGCGACGGCTGGGGTGCATGGGAACTCGGCGTGCGACTCAGCAAGTGGGATGCGAGGGACTTCAGCACCGGTGTCCCGGGAACCGGCTTGATATCTGCCGGGACCGCCAAAGCCAATGCAATGACGGTTGGCCTGAAGTGGATCGTCAACCCGAATACGCGATTTCTCGTGAACTACGTGCATACGAAGTTCGACACACCTGTTGCGGTAAACGGCTCCACGGTGGATGCGGAAAAAGCGGCGACGTTGCGGGCGCAGTTCGATTTCTAGATAGTGTTAAGCTTGAGCGGGATTCAATTGACAGCGGGCGCCTGAGGGCGCCCGTTCATTTTTGTCCCCCTACGGTTCACAGCTCAATTATGCCTCCGTCGTTTCAGACCCCTGCCAGTGCCATTCGGAGATCCAAATCTATCGCGAACAGTCCGGAGTCCGGATCAATCTCCCGCCGTCACGCAAGGCCCAGCTTCTGCGCAAGGCCGATGCGTTGCAGCTTTCCGGTCGCGCCTTTCGGGATCTCGGCAACAACGAGTATTTTGCGCGGCACCTTGAAGTCGGCAAGGCGAATCGCGGCGAATTCCCGCAATTCCTTCTCGCTGGCCTGGGCACCTTCGCGCAGCACGACCGCAGCGGCAACATCCTCGCCAAGCTTGTCGTGGGGGACGGAGAACGTCACGCACTGCTCAACCGAAGGATGATCCATCAGCACTTCATCCACCTCGCGCGGCGAAATCTTTTCTCCGCCACGGTTGATGATTTCCTTCAGGCGACCGGTGATGGTGACGTAACCTTCCGCATCCATGACACCCTGATCGCCGGTGCGAAACCAGGACTTTGCAAAGGCTTCGGCGTTAGCCTTCGGGTTGTTCTCGTATCCCGACATCACGTTTTCGCCCTGAATCGCGATTTCTCCCACGGTATCCGCCGGCAGCGCATTGCCGTCGTTGTCGATCACGGCTACCGTAGGGCCGGCTGCCAACCCGACCGTGCCCGGCTTGCGCCGGCCGGGCGGCAACAGGTTGCTGGTCATCTGATGGGCAGCTTCCGTCATTCCATAGGCTTCGATCAACGGCACACCGAAAGTTTCTTCAAGCTCCTTGATGACCTGCGGAGGCAGCGAGGACGACGAGGAGCGAATGAAGCGCAGCGCCGACCCCTTTACCACATCGAGGTTCTTCGGCGCGCGCGAGAGTATTGCCTGGTGCATGGTCGGAACGGCGGTGTACCAGGTGGGGCGAGCCTCGCCCATCCACGAGAAGAATTTCAGGGCATTAAAGCCGGTTGTGCAACAGACCTCGCCTCCCGCCGACAACGGCGCCAGAATTCCCGCGATCAGGCCGTGAATGTGGAACAAAGGCATGATGTTCAGCCCACGATCGGCCGCGGTGAATGCAACCGACCGGCTCACGTTGTGGGCGGACGCGCAGACGTTGCGCTGGGAAAGCGGCACGATCTTCGGTCGCGACGTGGTGCCCGACGTGTGCAGCACCAGCGCGGAATCTTCCGGCACAGCCGCGCCGGACTTTTCGGCGGCACGCCTGGCATAGCCCACCGGAAATGCCAGGGTAAAACTTCCGGCGCCTTTTTCGGGTGCCGGGACGAGCCGGACCAGCGCAATCTTGAGCCGCTCCGCCACTTCGACAGCGGGCGATGACGACCCGTGTCCGACCACCAGAAGCCTGGCCTTCAGGTCGGACAGATAGAATGCAAACTCGTCGGCGCGATAGCCTGGATTCAAAGGCGCCGCTGTGGCACCGGCGGCAATGCACATGAACGCCGTCGCCATTTCCGGACCGTTATCGAGAACGATCGCAATGCGGTCGTTGCGGCCGATGCCATGGGCATTGAGTGCGGCGATCGTGTCGGACGCGAGGCTGCGCAACGCCTGATAGGTCAGCGGCACGCCGCCAGGCGTGCTCAGCGCGGCCGCATTGGGCGCGCCGTGTTCCAGCAATTCGGTCACCGTTGAAGCTGAAGTCGCCATGCTTGAAGCCCCTGGTAATTTAATGTTTTGGTTTGGGAAATATTTGGCCGGAACCTAGCTTGCGAGCGTCAGCCGGCCGCGCCGGGAATTCAGGGTTTCTGCCAGCAGACTGGCGCACGCAAACACGGCGCTGATGTGGGGCGTTGGGGTCCCGGTCAACGATCCCAGTTCGACCACCGATCCGACCAGCGCTTCAATCTCGATCGGCCGGCCCTGTTCGACGTCTTGCAGCATGGAGGTCTTGTGTGCGCCGACTTTTTCCGCACCGGCGATGCGTCTTTCGATGCTGACCCTGAATGTGATACCGAGTTTTTTCGCGATCGCCTCGGCCTCGATCATCATCTGCGTGGCGAGATCGCGCGTGAGCCCAAACTGGCAGATATCCACCAGCGTCGCATGCGTCAGCGCACTGATCGGATTGAAGCTCAGGTTGCCCCATAATTTCAGCCAGATCTCGCTGCGGATCTCGTTGGTGATGGGCGCCTTGAAGCCGGCCTTGATCAGGCTTGCGGCGATTGCCTGCAAGCGCGGCGTGGTCGAGCCGTCCAACTCGCCCAGCGTGAATCGATTGCCTTCCACCACCTGCACGACACCCGGCGCGATCAGGTTCGCCGCCGGATAGACGACGCAGCCGATGATGCGGGCCGGGTCGATGTGACGAGCGATCGCGCCATCGGGATCGGCGGCGAAGACAGGTTTGCCCTCGTATTGCCCGCCGTGCTTCTGGAAATACCACCACGGAATCCCGTTCTGCATGGTCACGACGCTGGTCTGCTCGTGAAAAAGATGGCCCAGTTGCGGGGCGATCGCCGACACCTGATGTGCCTTGACGGTGAGCAGCACGGCGTCCTGCGGACCGGCCTCGCGCATGTCCTCGCACGCCCGGGCGCCGCTCGCGCGCACTTCGGCGCCGTCTTCCAGGATCAACTTCATTCCCCGTTCGCGGATGGCCTCGAGATTCGCGCCGCGGGCGATGAACGTGACTTCCTCGCCGGCGGCGGCAAGCCGCGTACCCAGATATCCGCCGATGGCGCCGGCGCCGACTATGGCAATTCTCATGGCAACTTTCTCCAGCGATGT
>JANMYN010000534.1:0-2114 GCA_031382195.1 Betaproteobacteria bacterium | reverse complement strand
GATACAGATCAATTGTGCCGACGCGGCCGAATACGAGAAGCATCTTCCGCTGTTTCGGGCCTCGCTCGAATTTGTAAAGACCGGCCGGACCCGCTAGTCCGGCACCTTGGTGGGGAAGAGACACGCGAGTGAGGTGGGGGCATGCTCCCAAACCAAAAAGCGAACATCGTAAGCGGCCGTATTTTCGAGGAGTAGTCGCATGCCGTGCAAGGATCGACTGACGTTGCTGATTGTGATGGTTGCCGCAGTGACGCTGTGCGGCGCCAGTGCATACGGGCGGGGCGATCTCGATCCGACGAATGACCTTCCCAACCCGTACCAATCTATCGGACCGTGGGGAAACCTTCCAGATGGGAGGACGTGGGGAGCACTCAACGCAGTCGCGATCGACAACGATGGCGAATCCGTCTGGGTAGCAAATCGGTGCGGCGCGAATCCCGACATCCCCCCTGGTGAATCGCCGTTCGCGTACGACAGTTGCGCCGGTTCCACCGTGCCGCCGATCATGAAATTCGGCTCATCCGGAAAACTTCTCAAGAGTTTTGGCGCCGACTTGTTCATTTTCCCGCACAAGATCTACGTGGATGCGGATGGCAATCTGTGGGTAGTCGATGCGAGGAGTGCCAATGATCGGGAGCGCAAACAGCACCCGAATGAAAAGGCGAAGGGCCATGTCGTGGTCAAATTCAGTCCCGATGGCAAGTTGCTGCTGACCATCGGGGTTGCAGGCGTAGCGGGAAATCCGCCGCAGGCCTTGACCGAACCGACCAGCGTTGTGACCGCGCCCAATGGCGATATCTTTATCGCGGAAGGGCACTCAGGGCAATATCCCGGCGCGGGTCCGGATAGTGTCGCGCGCATCTCGAAATTTACCAAGGACGGTAGGTTCATCAAATCTTTTGGTCGGTGGGGGTCAGCGCCGGGCGAATTCAAGACGCCTCACGATATCGCCCTGGATTCTCAAGGACGGCTATTCGTCGCCGATCGGGGGAACATGCGCATCCAGATCCTCGATCAGGACGGCGCGTTTATCGCCGAATGGAAGCAGTTCAGCCGCCCAAGCGGCATTTACATACGCGGTGACATGATTTATGTGGCCGATTCCGAATCGAATGGATTTCCATCTGCAACGCATCCAGGATGGAAGAGAGGTATTCGAATTGGAAGGCTCAATGATGGTCGTGTTCTATACCGCATTCCCGATCCGCTTGAGATGAAAGGAACCAGCGCGGCCGAGGGTATCGCGGCGGACGCAAAGGGAAATGTGTACGGTGGAGAGGTCGGACCGAGGCAATTAGTAAAACACTTCAAATAGCAACGGCGGAGCTGTGCGCATTGAGCGAGCTTGCAAACAAGCGAACGGTAACGCGACGCTTCGGAATTGCGCAACCTTCGCCTGCCCCCGCCCGCCCACAAATTGCCTCGCAGGGCAAGCGGGCTGGCTCGGCATCGATCCCGAAAAGTCCGGTTCGATGATGACCGGCCCTGCCTCCCCTGCATGCAGGGGAGGGAGCTATATTTCCTGTGACTATTTGACGACCGATTGAGTGACGAGGGTCTTGAAGGTGTTGGCGTACCACAGCAAATGCTTCACCGACTGCATCATGTATACGCCCACCAATTCTTCCTTCGGATCCACCCAAAAGTAAGTGCCGGCGTAACCCGCCCAGTAGTATTCGCCGACGGAGCCGTCCATGGGGTTTAGAAAGGTGGGCGCACGCGGACCGTCCATGCGCACCGCCCCGAGCAGGCCATAACCATGGCTTTGGCCGGGAAGCCAGAAGGGCCCGTGATCGATACCGGGCGCGAGTTGATTTGACGTCATCAACTCCACGGTTTTCTTGCCCAGAATTTGGGCGTTGCCAAGGGAGCCTCCATTCAACAGCATTTGCGCGAAGCGCGCGTAGTCCATGACGGTCGCCGTCAAGCCCTGGCCGCCGGCTTCGAACTTCACCGGCTTGGTGGGATCGGTGTATTGCAGGATCAGGCCCTTCTTGTCGTCATCGAAGGGTTCGGCAAAGCGCGCAACCTTGCTGGGGGCGACCCGGAAAGATGTATCGGCCATTCCCAGCGGCTGGGAGATGCGCGTATCGAAGAATTCGCACAGAGTCATG
>JANMYN010000526.1:0-9479 GCA_031382195.1 Betaproteobacteria bacterium | reverse complement strand
CTGAAGAAGAATCAGAAGGGCGGCGGCCTCATGGTTTTCGCAGTTGAGTAACATTCAGCAGCGGACGCGCAGTTTAGTAATACGCAGCTAAGTAATACACGGCAACAGCAAGGCTAAGGGGGGCAAAGCGTCTGCCCCCCTTATTTTTTTGTGAAGAAGCGGCGAAGACCGTTTTTGCTCTTGGGTAAACCACCAAAGCGGCAGCAACGTTGATGAGGAAAAAGGGGAATGGCCGATAAGATTCTTAAAAGGAGTTGAATGTGCGTAAGTTATTTGCTTTGTACGGAATGACCTTTATGCTCGGGTTGACATCTGTCGTAGTCTGGGCGCAGTCGGATCCGGATGAGATTACCGATACGCTGGAGCGTTCAAAAGCCAAAGGAAAGCTACTAGCTTGCGCTGATCCTTACTCTTTCCCGTCCACCGCCCAAAATACCGACCCGCCCGGGTACGATATTGAGATCATGCGGGAGATTGCCAAACGCGGTGGCATGCGGCTGGAAATGGTGTGGGCGGACACTGGAACGCGTGGTGGAACGTCCCGCGCATTCCGCAATTCGATACTCAAGAAACGCTGCGACGTTTTTCTTGGCATGTCCGATGGTGGTGACGACGACATGTTGATGGGACAGTTGGCATTCACCAAACCCTATCTCGGCATGGGTTATGTGCTGGTCGTTCAGGGCAAGGCAGCGGACAAGAAATCGCTGAGTGAACTCAAGAATGCCAACATCAAGGTGGGCGTCCCGATGTCTACGCCGATAGATGACTATCTGTTCAGCCACGACATTCCGAGATCTCTCTATCTGGATAGCCGCAGGATCATGCAGGGAATGGCAAATGGCGAAATTGACGCCAGCCTGGTATGGGGTACCGCAATTTCGATCGCGCGGCGCGAATTTCCCGACGCAAAATTCCATATGGTAGAAGGCTATGTGCCCGAAGCCGATCAGCGCTGGAATCTCAATTTCGTCGTCCGCAAAAAGGACGAATCGCTCATGAAGTTCATCGACGACTCCGTCGGGGAATTACTTGCAAATGGAAAGATGAAACAGATCCTCGAGAATTACAATGTGCCGTTCTATCCGCCTTTTTCGTAAGTTCTTTAGGGAGGGTTGTTTGTCATGTCAGACTTGAAACATAACTCAGTATTCGCGAAGCTGTCAGCGATTGCTCTATTTGCCGCGGCCCTCGGTGTGTCACTGCCGGCCGCTGCGCAGCACAAGGCGAACGAGAACGACATGGAAGTGCCGACCAACGACATGAAAGTAGTCGAAGCCGGCCAGGCGTGGTTCGCGCGACGCTGCTCGTTCTGTCACGGTACCGGCGGCCACGGCGCCAAAGGGCCATGTCTGTCCTGTGGTGTTTTCAAGTATTCCGGGAATACGAACAGCGATATTTACGTCATTATTGCTGCCGGCGTTCCCACGTCGATCGGCGGTACGATGGGGGCATTCGGCACGACGATGAACCAGGACGAGATTCTCAGCGTGATCACTTACCTGCGCTGGGAGGAAAAGCGTCGCATTGATGCAGGTGAAATCCCGGATCCATACAAGAACAAAAACGAAGAGCCAATGGTTTTCCCGAAATCGAATTGACCAAGGCTTGCGGCGAAGCCACGCGACTGGTGCGCGGAAGTCGTTTCTTTGAGATTGTAAGAATCAGCGAAGCGCAAAGGTTGGCATCTGCCGGCCTTTGTTTTTTGAATGGCGGATTATGGTGCTCAGTGTTTCCCGGTGCTGCCGAATCCACCGACACCGCGCGTGCTGTGCGTGAAGTCGTCGACTACGTTGAAACCGACTTGTACGACCGGCACGACGACGAGCTGGGCGATTCTCTCCAACGGATTCAGCGTAAACGCAGCCGCACTGCGATTCCACAGCGAAACCAGAATCTGGCCCTGATAGTCCGAGTCGATCAAGCCCACCAGGTTACCGAGCACGATGCCGTGCTTGTGACCCATGCCGGACCGGGGTAATACCATTGCCGCCACCATGGAGTCATCAAGGTGAATTGCGATACCGGACGGAATCAGTTCGGTCTGACCGGGCTTCATTACGATCGGCGCATCAATGCAGGCGCGAAGGTCAAGCCCCGCAGAGCCGGGAGTTGCATATGCTGGCAGCTGATCGCGCAAGCGCGCGTCCAGAATCTTGACGTCAATGTTGCGCATCGGACTTTTTTCTTGTATCTAATTCAGACGGAGACAGCAGACTTGCGTGGCTGATACAGTCTTGCGACGTGACGGATGAGCATGCGTGCTTGCTCGAGTTTCGAAGCTCGCCCGAGCCGATGGCTGCCTTCGTCGTCGAGCAGGACAAGTTCATTGTCGTCGGCATCGATCGCAGACTGCACCAGATTGGCGGCGAGCAATGGCAATTTTTTGCGACGACGCTTCGCTTCGGCATACTGTTCGAGCTTTTCACTTTCCGCGGCAAATCCGACGCAGAAAGGTGGATTCGGCCGTTTTGCCACCGACTCGACGATGTCCGGATTCAGCGCGAGTTCCAATGTCGGAACGCCGCCTTCCTTCTTTATTTTATGTGCACTGATATTGGCGACGTAATAATCCGCAACTGCGGCGACGGCAATGAATATATCCGCGTTCGTCGCGTGAGCGTTTACCGCGTTGAGCATTTCGCGGGCGGTTTCGACGTGGATGGTTTGAGCGGCCCGCGGAGGTTCGATCGAGGTTGGGCCCGAGACCAGCGTTACACGGGCTCCGGCTTCGATAGCTGCGCGCGCAACCGCGTACCCCATTTTCCCTGAGCTGCGATTCGTCAAACCGCGCACTGGATCGATCGGTTCGAAGGTCGGTCCGGCGGTAACGAGCACATGGGTGCCCGACAACAATTTCGGCTGGAACCACGCCGATATTTCGCGAACCAGATCCAGGGGTTCGAGCATTCTCCCCAAGCCGACTTCGCCGCACGCCTGGTCTCCCGCATCCGGGCCAAGTATTACGATGCCGTCCTGACGCAACTGCGCCACATTGCGTTGCGTAGCCGGGTTCTCCCACATCTGACGATTCATGGCGGGTGCAACCATCATGGGACACTCGCGGGCCAAACAGAGTGTGGACAGCAGATCGTCGGCGGCGCCATGGACTAGTTTGGCCATAAAATCGGCTGTCGCTGGTGCAATTACGACGAGATCGCGGTCCCGGGACAACTCGATGTGCGGCATACCGTTCGCCACGCCGCTATTCCACATTTCCACGTATACCGGCCTACCCGACAGGGCTTGCAAGGTAAGCGGCGTAATGAACTTGCATGCGGAATCGGTCATGACGACTTGAATGTCGGCGCCGCAGCGTTGTAACTCGCGGACCAGTTCCGCCGATTTGTAGGCGGCAATGCCGCCGGAGAGGCCAACAAGAATGTGTTTGCTTCCGAGCTCTGACATGGGATAGGTCTACCAAAAACTGCTTGGCGGGCAGTGTAAACTGTTGTTGCAAAATATAAAAGTCCGAGGATCGAATGGCAATTAACGAATGGCCGGAAGACGACAGGCCCCGGGAGAAATTACTGGCTAAGGGGCCAGGAAGTCTTTCCGATGCCGAAGTGCTGGCAATTTTCCTGCGTACCGGAATCAAAGGGAAAAGCGCCGTCGACCTGGCCCGTGCGCTGCTTGCAGAATTCGGCTCACTGGCCGGGCTTAGGGCGGCGAGCCGCGAGGCCTTCTGCTCCTTCCCGGGTCTCGGTACCGCCAAGTATGCACAGCTGCAGGCCGCCACAGAACTTACCCGGCGCGTGTTGGCAGCGGAAATGAAATTAGGGATCAACCTGAGTTCACCCACGGCCGTGCGCGACTTCCTGCGCCTTTCCATCCAGAGCCGCCAGGTGGAAGTTTTTGTGGGATTGTTCCTGGACGCTCAGAATCAGGTAATCGCCGTGGAGGAGCTATTCAGCGGAACGTTGACGCAGACCAGTGTATTCCCGCGGGAAGTCGTCCGCAGGGCCCTGCACCACAATGCCGCTGGCGTGATATTCGCGCACAACCATCCGTCTGGCGTGGCGGAGCCCAGCCACGCGGATGAGGCCCTTACCCGGGCATTGAAGGAAGCGCTTGCACTGATTGACGTTCGCGTGCTGGATCATTTTGTGGTTGGTCGGGGCGCCGCCATGTCATTCGCCGAACGCGGCCTGTTATAAACGCCGAGGTTGAGTAAGCACCTGGAACTATGATATAAAGCGCATCTTTCCGAATGTGCCGAGTCGCCGAAGTCGGCGTTCCGACCAGTAACGAAGCCTGGAGACGCCATCATGGCAAGAGTATGTGCAGTAACCGGCAAGAAGCCGGTGGTAGGGAACCGCGTTTCCCATGCCAACAACAAGACCAAGCGCCGCTTTTTGCCCAATCTGCAATACCGCCGCTTCTGGGTGGAGAGCGAAAACCGCTGGGTGAACATGCGCGTAAGCAATGCCGGCCTGCGCACGATCGACAAGAAGGGCATCGATGTGGTTTTGGCCGAGTTGCGCGCCCGCGGCGACAAGTTCTAACCATTCAGCCGGGAGAGCGACATGAGAGAGAAAATCAAACTGGAATCGTCCGCAGGCACCGGACACTTCTATACAACCACCAAGAACAAACGCACTACGCCAGACAAGATAGAAATGAAGAAATTCGACCCGGTTGCCCGCAAGCACGTTATTTACAAAGAAACCAAGCTTAAGTAACCTGGCTTATGCCTAAATGAAAAGCCCGCCGATCGGCGGGCTTTTCATTTGTATCGTTGTGACGCGGGGTCAGGCGTAGCTGCGCAGCGTTCTGGAGAAGTCGCGCAGCGGAGCGATCCCGCTTTTCTCGGCGCGACGACACCAATCTTCCAGCTGCGAAAGCAGCTGTTCCTTGTTTGCTGTCGATCGTTGCCAAAGCAACGCCAATTCCTGGCGCATCGAATAAACCGTCGTCAGCACCTTGCTGGTGCTCAGCACTTCGTCCAGCCTGGCCTTTTCCTGTTCAGGTACCAACTTTGCATCCAGATGCAGCCAGCGCTTCATGGTCTGAAAGTCGACGCTATGGCTCGACTTGTGTTCGCGCATGCGCCGCAATTCGTCCGCGCAAGTTGCCCGCAGCGATCGCGTAAAGCGTGCCAGAACGTCGTAGCGATGGGTGATGACGGCCTGAAGTGTCTGCAGGTCGCACTTCGACTTGCCCGATTCCATTTTTACCTGAGGTGCGAGCTTCTTGACCTGGGCGAGATTAAACATCGCCAGCACGCGAATATAGAACCAGCCGATGTCGAACTCATACCACTTGTTCGACAGCCGAGCCGATGTAGCATAGGCGTGGTGGTTGTTGTGCAGTTCCTCGCCGCCGATCAAGATTCCCCACGGCACGATGTTGGTGCTGGCATCCTCGACCTGGAAGGTGCGGTATCCGAAATAGTGGCCCACCCCGTTGATGACGCCGGCAGCCATGACTGGAATCCACAACATCTGTACTGCCCAGATGGTCAAGCCGAGCGGTCCGAACAGAAGAATGTCGGTTACCAGCATGATGGCAACGCCGCCCTTGTCGGTGCGCGTGTAAACATTGCGTTCCATCCAGTCGTCCGGCGTTCCGTGACCGTACTTGTCCAGCGTTTCCTGATTTGCCGCTTCCTGGCGATAAAGCTCGCTGCCCTCCAGCAGAACTTTCTTCAGTGTCAGGATCTGCGGACTGTGCGGGTCTTCCTCGGTCTCGCATTTGGCGTGATGCTTGCGGTGAATGGCGGTCCACGCTTTGGTGGACATGCCGGTGGTCAGCCACAGCCAGAGACGGAAAAAATGCGCGACAGCGGGGTGAATATCGAGCGCGCGATGCGCCGAATGGCGATGCAAGTAAATGGTTACGGCTGCGATGGTGATATGAGTCATCAACAATGCGACCAATATGTAGCCCCACCAAGGCAGTACGACAAGGCCGTTGGCCCAGATTGGCAAGTCCATAATCGCGTTCACATTCATGCAGGTAACCTCAAGAAATCAGAAGGATATGGCGCCGATTGTACAGTACGGGCGCGCTCCCGCAAGGTAAATTTTGGTAACATAATCTGGAACATGCCTTGCTCGCGATTTTGTCGACAAATCGGCTGTCGACACTCTTACTTCGGCGCAATATCGCCGAAGTTGAGTCCGCCAACGATCCAAACGTCGCGTTGTGGAAAAGTATCTCGATGCCGTTCGCTCTGAAGTTCCTGTACATCGCCAGATTCAGGTCGAATTCACCTTGCCGCGTTCGGGATCCCCTAGCCAGGCCAGCAGTTCCAGATTGATACGATTGTCTCCAAAGGCGGTCAGAACGGCCGTCGGCGCAGGATCTTTCAATACCCGAGAGTTTGATCAGGCAGCTTCCAGCATCAATTTCGACATGTGACGCAACAGGTAGACCAACGCGGATCATCACCAAAGCCAGCACCAGGGGAACGGCGATATGGAATAAGTGGACGGGCTGGTGATATTCCAGCACCCAGCGACCGACAAGTAGAACGACGAGTACGGTTGCTGGGACCAGTTCGCGATTCATTCCTCCGATTCCGATATTCAATGTTGAATCCGGATCGGCGACGAGGGTTGTTGTTGCAAGCCGCATGCGTAAATGGAGCGCAACTTGCCAGGCTACAACAAGCGCAAGCGCAATAATTACGATTTGCCAGAGGATCATGCCACGCTGCAAGTCTTCGAACAGCCCGGCCAGCAAACGTCCCATTTCGGACTGGTCTTTATCGTTTCTCCCAATGACAGTGGAATCTTGCGTCACCTGGAGCGGCTGCGAATCACCGCGATTGCGTGTTCGCGATGCAGACGCCAATTGCTGAAGAATGCCCGGATGAGATCAGGATTGCCATGGAAAACAAGCAAATTTTCGGCATTACGATTCTGAGCCGCGAAGGTGAAATTAAAGCTGCCGGTGACGAGCGTTGGCTGTTTTTCGTTGTGGTCGATGATGATGACTTTGTTGTGGGCTGCCGAATGATCGGCGTCGGTGAATACCCGCAATCCGGATTCGACCAGATGCCGCATCGCGCTCGACGCGTTCAGTTCGGTCTGGTCCAAGTCTGCAATCACTTGCACATCAAGGCCGCGGTGGTGGGCCCGAACGAGTGCATCCGCAATGTCGCGATGGGTAAAACTGAATGCCTGTACTAGAACCTGCGATCTGGCGGCGTCGATCGTTCGCACAATCAGACCGGCGGCATCGTCCCCGGGAGTGAATGCGTATTCGATAGTGCCGGTTGCCGGGATGATCTTTGCACTTTCAAATGCGGACGCGGGTGCCGCGAGCGCAAGACTCGTAACCAGCAGAAAGAGGTACAGTCTCTTCATCGGCTCACGCATGTCTTTGCATGACCGCCGCAAAGAAGGCGTCGGTATCGTGAAGTTGCGGACGCAGTTCCAGGAAATCTGCACTGTCGAGCTCGATATGGCTCTCGTCCAGCGCTTGCCGGCAACTGACTAATTCGAAGCTCGAGTGATCCGACAGGAATTCCTCCACAATCATGCGGTTTTCCTGTGCCAGCACGCTGCAAGTCGCATAGACCAGACGACCACCGGGCTTGAGTAATGACGCCGCCGCCGAGAGAATCGTGCGCTGCTTCACGGCGAGTTCGTCGATCGCTTGCGGTGAATGGCGCCATTTCAGATCGGGGTTGCGTCGCAAGGTGCCGAGACCGCTACACGGCGCGTCCACGAGCACGCGGTCGATCTTTCCGGCCAAACGCTTCACCCTGATGTCGTTTTCGCTTGTAATGAGCTGCGGATGCACATTGGACAGTCCTGAGCGCCTAAGCCTCGGGGCGAGGTTCTTCAGGCGCTTTTCCGAAACGTCGAGGGCGTACAGTCGGCCCAGGGACTGCATCATGGCGCCCATCAACAAAGTCTTGCCACCCGCGCCGGCGCAGAAGTCGACCACCATTTCCCGACGTTTGGGCGCGACCAGGTAGCCCAGCAGTTGGCTGCCTTCATCCTGCACCTCGATTACGCCTTTGGAAAACAACTCGTGACGGTTGATGGCCGGCTTCCCGGCGATGCGTATGCCAATGGGTGAATAACGCGTCGGCGCGGCATCGAAGCCACTTGCGCGTAGTTCCTGCAGCACCTGCTCGCGATTCGCACTCAGCGTATTGACCCGCAGATCCAGTGGAGCGGTCTTGAGCATGGCGCGGCCAAAGGCGATGGTTTCTTGCTCCGACGTTTCTGCGAGTAGCCGGTCGTACAGCCAGTCTGGCAAGCTCAATCTGACTGCAACCGGGAGCGTCTCGATATCGGCGGTCTTGAGTTCGAGCACCCAGTCGCGGTCGCCGCTCTTCAGAAAAGTCTCGAGTTGGCCAAGGCCGTAACCCTGCAACTTGATCAGTGATGCGCAGACGAGTCTACGCGCATTGGGATGCGCGACGAGATGCTCGAGCAACCGCTTGTGGCGCAGCACTGAAAATACCGTTTCGGCGACGAATGCGCGATCGCGCTGACCCAGTTCCCGATTCGCGCTGAAGAAATTACGCAGAACCGCATCGGCTGGATGGGACACCGGCAACGCGAGATCGACGGCCGCTGTGGCCGCCTGCATCATTGCCGCAGTCGGTTGCATCTATTGATAAGAGATGGAGGTGACGGTCGAGTCCAGCACGGTGCCGTTTTTTTCGACGAAGCGAATCTGGACCGGCAGGTAATGATGTTCGACCGAGAGCCAAACCTCGAATCCGCGCTTGTCATCACCTTCCTTTATTTTCCGGAAGTGGAGTACTTCGAGGTCGCCAAGCGGCGTTGTCAGCTTCTCCTTGCCGACGAACTGGTACTTGTAATCCGTGAGCCGGCGGCCGTCTGTGAGGTGAACCGTCAGGGTGTCTTCGCTTGGCGCCCTGAACGCAAACGCGTAGGCAAAACTGGTCTGGTCGAAGGTGTTGTCCGGCAGAGGAACGGTATCGACATTGGCCCCGTCAGTTAGCTTGATCAGGTTGGCGTCCCAGTCGAAATCCGCGGCGCGCTTCGGTTTTCGGGTACGGTCTTCTTCGAAATGCAAGGGCCGCAGGCCGTTCTTCGTAATCAGACCGCGGCTCTCGCGGCGGATGTTCATTTTATAAAAAAAGGCCGCCAGGCCGACCGTTTTCGACTCGCTGATGACAGAGTATCGCTTGCCATCATGTTCCAGCACATCGCGCCCCTCGCCCAGATGCATGGATCCCGAGTTGACGGCAAAATTCATCTGCACGTATTGGGGAGGCTGTGCCGCCCAGGCCGGGCCGGCGAGGAAGATCAGGGCGCCGAGGGCGAAGCGCGTCATAGGGGCTGAGGGGAGATCATGGCGCCCGTGTACTGGCAACCGGCGGAAAGCCTCACTCGATTGCCATCGATTGCGAGCTTGTTGTCGACAAACCAGCGGATGGCCTGCGCATAGATAGCGTGCTCCTGCGCGAGCACCCGCGCGGCCAGGCGTTGCTCGTCATCGTCAGGCAGCACCGGTACCGCCGCCTGGATGACGATTGGACCGTGGTG
>JANMYN010000518.1:0-3369 GCA_031382195.1 Betaproteobacteria bacterium | reverse complement strand
AAGCCCAAAGGCGGCACCGTTTGCATCCAGTCCGGTGGCCCGGCGGCCGCGAACCATAACGAGCGCATGAAAGGCATCCGCGACACCATCGCCGGAAAAGTCAGCAATACGCCGCCGCCCGGAGATCGCCTGACCGGACAGCATGGCTGGACGGAAGTGGATGGCTGCCCGCTGTACACCAACGACGATTTCCCGCTGTCGGTGCGGCAGCTCGGCGAAATCCTGGCCAAGTATCCTGACCTCACGGCCTTCCTGCCGACCGGCGGATTTCCGCAGTTCGTGCCGCAAGCCTACCGGCAGGTGGTGGAAAAGAACATGGAACGCATCAAGAGCAAGAAGACGCTCCTGGTGGTGGCCGATACGCTGCCTGTGCAGATGGACCTGATGAAGGCCGGTTACAGCCATGGCCAGGTCGGCCAGCGCCCGTTCGATATGGGCTACAAGGCGATGTTCATCCTCAAGGACCTCAAGGAGAAGAAGAAAGTCGCCGATCCGATCTATACCGGCCTGGATGTGTGCGAGCCGGAAACCGCGGCAACCTGCATCGCCAAGTAGTCGCGCGTTTCAACATCGACGGCCACCGCAAATGCGGTGGCCATTTTTTCTCTAAGTAGTTTTCACCGCAGAGGCGCGGAGGCGCAGAGAAAGGCAAGAAATTTGGAAATAAGATCAAGGATGGTCGGTATTCGGTGGTGAGATTTTCCGCAGCCGTACCCTGCGGACCGCGTCTACTATACCGCTGATTCCGACATTGCCAGTTCGAGCCCTTTACACATTCGATTTGCATTTCTCTGCGTTTTCTCTGCGCCTCCGCGCCTCTGCGGTGAAAATTTCACTGGGCTGCAGAATTTATTCAGCGTTCAAGGGCGCGTTTGAGTTCGGACAGGTGGCGGAATCCCATTTGCGCGTATTGATAACTCGGCGCGAGCGCCGGATCCTGCTCGGCTTCGACCACCAGCCAGCCGCGATAGCCGTGGTCATGGAGAATCTGCAGCAGCGACTTGAAATCGATGTGGCCGTCGCCGGGTACAGTGAATACCCCCTTCAAGACGGAATTCAGGAAGCTCCAATTCTGTTTGCGCGCTTCGCGAGCGACCGCGGGTCGCACGTCCTTGCAGTGTACGTGGCAGACCCGTGCGATGTGTTTCTTCAAGAAATCGACCGCGTCGCCGCCCGCGAACGTGATGTGGCCGCTGTCGAACAGCAGGCCGACATCAGGACCGGTCAGCGCCATGAGGCGGTTCACGTCCTCGACGGTTTCGACATAGGCGCCCATGTGGTGGTGATAGGCCAGCCGGATGCCTTGTGACAGCGTGTAGCGGGCGAAGGTCTCGAGCTTCCTCGCGTACGCGCGCCATTGCGCGGAACTGGCGAATTGCGGACGACGGGACAGCGCGATATTCTGCTTGCCCTGGATCGAATCGGCGACTTCGCCATAGACCATCACGCTTGCGCCGTTTTTCGCCAGCAATCGCAGGTGCGGGCCGACGGCCTCGATTTCCTGCTCGACGCTGCGCCGCGCCAGTTCGCCGGAGTACCAGCCCGACACCAATTCCACGCGGTATTGCGCCAGCACCTTGCGCAGGGCTTCCGGATGCCTTGGAAACTTGTTGCCGAGTTCGAAACCCTGATAGCCGATCGCGCTACCCTCGGACAGGATGGTGTCCAGCGTCGTGTCCCCGCCCAGTTCCGGCAGATCGTCGTTGGCCCACGAGATCGGATTGATGCCGATTTTTACGTCGAAGGCTTTCATGCTCAGACCTTTTGCTTCTGCTTGCCCTGTTCGTAAGCCTTGCGCGCCGCAGCGACTTCCTTGCGCTGTGAGACTTCCGGCACGGCAACTTCCCACCACCAGCCGCCTTCGGTTGTCGCACGGTTCGGATCGGTCTCTATGCAGACCACCGAGGTGTGTTTGGCTGCGCGCGCGCGTTTCAGCGCGGCTTCGAGTCCGACGATGCCGTCGACTTTTTCCGCCACCGCACCGAGAGACGCGGCGTGGGCGACGAAGTCTATGCGCGGCGCGCCGTCAGCAGTGCGTGTACCGTCGTCGAAAAGATTGTTGAAAGGCGCGCCGCCGCAGGCTTGCTGCAGCCGGTGGATGCAGCCGTAGCCGCGGTTGTCGAGCAGCACGATTATCAGCTTGAGGCCCAGCATTACGGAGGTGGCGATCTCGGAATTCATCATGAGATAGCTGCCGTCGCCGACGATGACGATGACTTCGCGGTCGGGGCGGGCCATTTTCACGCCGAGCCCGCCGGCGATCTCGTAACCCATGCACGAGTAGCCGTACTCGAGGTGATAACCGCCGGGCACCGAGGTGCGCCAGAGTTTGTGCAGTTCGCCGGGCAATCCGCCCGCGGCGCAGACCACGATGTCGCGCGTGGCTGAATCTTCGGTGGAGCGCTGCACGGCGCCGATCACTTCGCCCTCGTAGGGCAGCTTCGCATCGCGCCAGCCGGTGATCGCATCGACTTGCACGCGCCACTCCTCCGCGAGTTTCGTCGCCTTTGCGGTCCAGGCCGAATCCGCCTTCCAGCCGGGCAGCAGGGTGTCGAGCGCTTGCAGTCCGGACTGGGCGTCGGCCGGCAAGGCCAGTCCCCGGCGCTTGATTGCATCGAAGCCGTTGACGTTAAGATTGATGAGCTGCGCGCGCGCAAACAGCGAGTGCGACCCGGTGGTGAAATCCTGCAGACGTGTCCCGATCGCCAGCACCAGGTCCGCTTCGCTCGCGAGCGCGTTGGCGGCGGTAGAGCCGGTGACCCCGATCGATCCGAGCTGCAGCGGATGATTCCACGGCAACGCGCCCTTGCCCGCCTGGGTTTCCGCCACCGGCACGCCGTGCCCGTCGGCGAAGCCGCGCAGCATGTCCGTTGCCTCGCCGTATAGCACGCCGCCGCCGGCGATGATCAGGGGCCGCTTCGCGTTCTTGAGCGCCACGACAGCTTCGCGCAACTGCGCGGGTGCCGGCGGCACGGCGCGCATCGTAATCTTCTGCGGCGAAAAAAAATCCTCCGGCCAGTCATAAGCCGTGGTCTGCACGTCCTGCGGCATCGCCAGCGTAACCGGGCCGCACATGGCCGGATCGGTGAGCACATGGATCGCCCGGGGCAGCGCAGTTAGCAACTGTTGCGGATGGACGATGCGGTCGAAGTAACGCGACACGGGCCTGAAGCAATCGTTGGCCGATACGCCGCCGTCGTTGAAATCCTCCACTTGTTGCAATACCGGGTCCGGTGCACGCGAGACGAAGATGTCGCCGGGCAGCAGCAGCACCGGCAGGCGGTTCACGTGCGCGACCGCAGCAGCGGTCACCATGTTGGTCGCGCCTGGACCGATCGACGTGGTGCAGGCCATCATGCGCCGGCGCAT
>JANMYN010000514.1:0-3916 GCA_031382195.1 Betaproteobacteria bacterium | reverse complement strand
CCTTCACTAACGCTGCATCATGCGGAAACTTTATACTGCCGGTGAGCGACGCAAAAGCGGACATGACCTGGCGATCCGCGCCGAACGTCATAGTCCGATAAACAGGAGGAATCCATGAATTTCAAGTCGACAGTGGCAGCCGCCACCGCGTGTCTTTGCCTGTGCGCCGCGGCTTTTGCAGCCGAACCCATCAAGATCGCGCATATCGATCCGATGAGCGGGCCGTTCGGATTGGTCGGTGAAAGCCTCGGCAAGCACCTTGACGCCGCGGCGGAGGAAATCAATGCCAGGGGCGGCGTCCTCGGTGGCATGAAATTCGAAATCGTGCACTTCGACAACAAGTCGAGCCCGCAGGAAAGCGTGCTGCTGCTCAAGCAGGTCACTGATTCGGGCATTCGCTTCGTCACACAAGGGGGCGGTTCCAATATCGCCCATGCGCTCTCCGAAGCCGTCGCCAAGCACAACATCCGCAATCCGGACAGCGCGGTGCTCTACCTCAACTATGCCGCCCAGGACCCGACGCTCACCAACGACAAGTGCAATTTCTGGCACTTCCGCTTCGATGCGCACGTGGACATGAAGCTCGATGCCATCACCAACTACATCGCCCGCCAGAAAGACATCAAGAAGGTTTATCTGCTCAACCAGGACTATGCCTTCGGTCAGGCCATCAGCAAGGCGGCTCGCGAAATGCTCGCGAGGAAGCGGCCCGATATCGAGATCGTCGGCGACGATCTGCACCCACTGGGCAAGGTCAAGGATTTCTCGCCCTACATCGCCAAGATCAGGGCCTCTGCCGCGCAAGCGGTCATCACCGGCAACTGGGGCGCTGATTTCACTCTGCTGATCAAGTCGAGCAAGGATTCCGGCCTGGGCGTTGTCTTTTACACGCTCAATGCCCAGAACGCCGGTGCGCCGAGCTCGATCGGTGCTGCGGGTGCGGACCACATCAAACAGGTGTTCACGTGGCACGCGAACATCGCCGACAACAAGGCGGAACAATTTGCCCTCGATTTCAGGAAAAAATTCAGCGGCGACTTCTACTACAACACCGCCAAGACCGAGCTGGAAATGCTGGCCAAGGCGATGAACGACGCGAAATCCATCGATCCGCTGAAAGTCGCCAGGGCGCTCGAAGGCATGAAATACCAAAGTGACACCGGCGAAGTCTGGATGCGCGCCGATGATCACCAGTTGATGCAACCGATCTACATCGCCACGTTCACCAAAGCCGGCGGCAAGGATGTAAAAATAGACGCCGAGGGCACCGGCTTCGGCTGGAAAACCGACACTCGCATTGAGTCGGCTGAAACGGTAATGCCGACAACGTGCAAGATGGAAAGGCCCTAGCGCCAAAGACCAGGCCAGTTCGTCGGTCCAAACAAGGCCACTGCCGCAAAAACGACGGGCACCTGACGGTGCCCGTTGATTCAGCGCGGAGTCGGCGCATTGCGATCAAATCGGGCTGCAATAATTTTTCTGCACCTCGAGACACTCGATTTCGCCGTCGCGCGAATCGCAAAAACAGTCCGCGGCATGACTGCTGCGCCTTTCAGATCAGCCGGACATCTTCAGCCAGGTCAGGATCGCCGCGCCGCCCAGATAAGCAATCAAGCCGGCCGGTTTTGACAGAACGATCCCGACATCCGCTCTCGAAGGCAGACAGGAATAGGTCAGGGTCGCAGCCAGGTAACTCCAGGCGATTTCCTGCAACGACAGCGGCGGAATCTGGGTCGAACGGTAATACACGAGCCATACCGCCGCGGGCAACGCCAGCAATGGGGCGAAGCCCACCCAGAGCGCGTTGTACCAGCGGATACTGGAGAACATTACGAAGCCCAGCGTCGCCGAGCCGTCGCGATGGAATTTCGGAATCAACGACACTTTCACCGGCATGGCCAGGGTAAGCGTTCCGACCAGGAAATGCAGCAACTCATGCCCGATGGTGCCGGGCAGGGACATCAGACTGAAAAACCGCGGCATCCGCCGCAGGTAATGCAGAAGCGCGGCGGTCACGATCACTACCACCAGATAACCCCAGAACCACCACCCGATCGAGAGCCCGGCGATATTCATTTCCCAGGAGGCGCCGTTAGGCCTCACCACACCACGGCAATCGATCCAGATGCCTGCATTACTTCGGTTTAGGCAGGGATTGATAAACCAGGTCGATGCGCTTTCGAATCGACTCCAGCGCCGTGGAATCACCGGCTGCTTCGGCTCGTTTGGCCTGCACGGTGAGGTAGGCCAGCAGCGGACGCCGGTAGCCTTGCTCTGAAGCCGTATCGACGGCAGTGCCGAGTCCTTGCGGGGACAACTGCGCCATCCCAAATAAAGCCCCCGCCGCCACCAGGCGCGAAACCGGATCGGCTATCTGCTGCATCGCGTTATTTCGGGTGGCGGCATCGCGCGCGGAGGCGACCGCGCGATACTGCGATGGCAGCTTGGCCACGTCGTCGGCCTGCCATTGGCCGCTGAGGAACGCGCGATAGGCCTGATCGTCCGCGGTCGCATCTTTTCGTATCGCGTCGAATCCCGCGCAGGCATCGATATCCAGCGCTGCCGTCGCGAGCGCACAGCGCACCAGTTCCACTCGCGCGGCAAGTTCGGGCCTGCCGGTGGCGGCGACGGCGGCTTTCGCCTCCGTAATGCTTTGCTGCGCCTGATGTGAATTGCCTGCGAGAAACTGCTGGCTGAATCTTGCCAGCGCTGCATGAGACCGCGACTGCCATTCCGGCTGCGTCGGACCGCCGGTGCAGGCCGCCAGAAACAGCACTATCGAAACTAGCCCGATCCTCACGGCAGCTTGATCTCCGTCTTGCGCGCAAATGGCCACCTGCGGTTGATTTCGTCGATCAGCCCATTGACTTTGCGAATGCTGTCGTCCACCTCCACGCGCAGCGCACCAAGATCGGTGGTCGCGTCCTTGACGTTGCTGGCCACATCCTTGAATTCCGCGCTGCTGGCCTGCGCTGTGGCGAGCACGGTATCGGCCTTCTTCAGGCTGTCCCGCGCCTGGGCAAGGATGGAGTTCAATTGCGTGATGGATTTTTTAGCTTCGTCCATGACGCCATCCTGGCCGAACATCCTGTCGTCCGTCTTTGCCAGCACGCCGTCCGCGCGCGTCGTGACGCTCCTCAGCGACGCGAGCAACGCGGTCACACCGTCGATGGTATCGAGCATTTTTTTCGCGCGCTCCGGACTGCCGGTCACACCGCCGAGCACGCCATACTCGCCCGCCATGCGCTCACTGACCGATTTCAGGTTCGCCAATGTCTGGTTGAAACTCGAATCGGGCCGGATAATTTCATTCACGTTCTGCAGAATACTGTTGGCGCGCGCGATGACTTGCGGGATATCCTGAGTCGAGTCTTTGCTGATCAATGGGCGTTCCGAACCCGCGGGCAGCTCCGCATCCTGTAACCTGGCCGAGACCGCGCGGATTTTCGCGCCTCCCAGGAACTGCTTTTCCAGCGAGAACACCGTGCTTATACGCAACCAGCGGGCGTCCTTCTTGTTGATGCGCACCGAGATGCGCACGCGGCCGAGTTCGTCCAGCGCCATGGTGGAAATCTGGCCGATCGGAAATCCGGAGAACATGATCGGCATTCCCTCCACCACGCCGTCCGCATCAGGCGCGATCAGCGTGAGCGCCTGGGTACGCTCGAACAGCCCGCGCGCATAGAGCGAGTAGAGCAACATTCCTATCGCGATGACCGGGAGCAGCGTAAGCAGCACGCCGACCTTGACGCCGAGGTGCGTTACGTGCGGCTGTTGTAGAGAGGGGCGTTCCATGCGTAGTCCAGGATCCAGCACTGTTCGAAGCGACCGTCGAGCGCGAGCAGCGTGCGGTTGAGAAAAAAGGGATAGTTGCTGTCCGGCAAAAGTTGCGCCGGGCGGTCGATCAGGATCATCG